>CAJQKN010000119.1 GCA_905478905.1 uncultured Flavobacteriaceae bacterium
TCCATATCCAACCTCATATTAGACTATGTTTTTATTTATGAATTTGGATGGGGAATGGAAGGAGCAGCTTGGGCTACTACCCTTTCCTATGGAATTAGTGGTGCCTATATCCTTTACTTTTTTCTTTCCAAAAAATCAGATTTAAAACCAAACTGGAGCGATTTTATTCTTGATTTAAAATTAGTAAAAGAAATTGGAAGTCTTGGTTTTGTGACTCTCTCTCGTCAGGCAGTGGTAAGTTTTACCGTGCTGTTGCTGAACAATATTTTGTTTACCCTAGAAGGGGAAAGTTTGGTTGCAGTCTATGCCATCATTAGTAGGATGCTGATGTTTGCCCTTTTCCCTATTTTGGGAATTACCCAAGGTTTTGTTCCCATTGCTGGGTTTAACTATGGAGCCAATCACAAAGAACGAGTTGTTGCAGTCATTAAAAAAGCAATTTTATATGCTACTGCACTAGCAACACTTGTATTTTTAATGATTGTATTTTTTGCTGAACATATTGCCGCAGTTTTTACCAAAGATCCTTTGGTTGTTAGCACAACTGCTGAAGTGCTAATGTGGGTGTTTTTAAGTACACCTATTATTGGAATACAACTGATAGGATCGGCCTATTTTCAGGCAATAGGGAAAGCAATTCCAGCTCTTTTATTGACCCTCACCCGTCAAGGTTTTTTCTTTATTCCACTTCTATTTATCTTGCCAAAGTATTACGGAAGTTTTGGTGTATGGATCTCTTTTCCCATTGCAGAATTGATCGCAACAATTGTTACGGCCTTCTTTCTTCATCGCGAGGTAAAAAAATATATCGCGACAAGCTAGATGTTATGCCCCTTCCTTTTTGTATTTTAGTTTGAACTTAAAATGATATTTTCTGTGGACGCGTATTACAATTACATCAAAGCCTTGCATTTAATTTTTGTGATTACATGGTTTGCGGGCTTGTTTTACATACCTCGTTTATTTATTTATCATATAGAAGCCAATAAAAAAGGAAGCCCAGACCGAGAAATACTCGGAACCCAATTGAAGCTTATGGCCAAGCGCTTATGGTATATTATTACATGGCCTTCGGCCATACTAGCTACAATCTTTGCGATTTTATTACTCTATATTATTCCATCTTGGTTGGCGCAAGATTGGATGACCATAAAGCTGTTTTTTGTCGGTCTTTTGTTTTTATATCATTTTAAAACCCATCAAATCTTCAAGGCTTTTCAGAGCGATGAAATTAAATACTCCTCGCTTTTTATGCGGGTGTGGAATGAGGGAGCGACCCTTCTATTATTTGCGATTGTCTTTTTGGTGATTCTCAAAAGCAGTTTTCATTGGATCTTTGGTGTCTTGTCGATCATTGGATTGGGAGCGATGTTAATGTTAGGGATAAAATTATACCAGCGTGTACGAAAAGGCTAAGTCATGAGAAATAGAAAAATATCATTGCGGACAAGGATTTTTTTCTCCATGATCGTACTTTCAATATTTTCGCTATTACTTATTTTATTTGCTTCATACATACAATACAAAAATCAAAGCGAAGATTATAATCTGCGCAGACTCATTCGGAAAGAAACACAAGTCAAAGATCATTTGAATTACCTCATGCGTAGGGATTCGAGTTTTCATCAAATTGCAGCACGTAAAGAAAAGAGTCAGCAAGATTTTTCTTCCATAGCGACGATTCACAAGGTAGAATATGCGCTATACACCTTGTCTGGTGAGCCCCTGTTTTTTTCTTATGTGGACGGTATAGAAGGACATCAATTAGCCTCTTCAGTTTTAAATGAATTGTTCGAAGACAAGCGGCAGCGCATTGGTAAACTCAATGAAGCTGAAAAAGGAAAATTTCAGTCTTCTTACAGTGTGTTAAAGGATGATCAAGGGGAGCCCTATGTGATTTTGTATTTTCCTTATTTTGAAGACATTTCGTTTAGCACAACCGAACTCAATACCTTTTTAACGCGAGTGTTTCAAATCACCCTTTTGATGATGATCATCACCTTTGGTTTCGCTTTTTTATTGGCTGGTTTTATTACTCGTCCCATTGAATCTTTACGAAAGAAAATAGATCAAACAGGTTTGTTGAAAGGAAATGAAAGGATCTCCTTAAACAATGCGAGTAAAGAAATTGACACCTTGGTGAACTCCTACAATAGTATGCTTGATGCGCTTGAAATGAGTGCTGAAAAATTAGCTAAAAGTGAACGAGAACAAGCTTGGCAAGAAATGGCCAAACAAGTGGCACATGAAATCAAAAACCCTTTGACCCCCATGCGATTGACCATTCAAAGTTTTCAACAACGCTTTGATCCAGCCGATGAAAGCAGTCTTGAAAAGTTAAACGATTTCTCAAAAACATTAATCGAGCAGATCGACACCATGAGCAATGTAGCCAGTGCCTTTTCCGATTTTGCTACCCTACCGCAACCTAAGATAATTGAAGAAGATATTGTAGAGGTAACCCGATTGGCCACCGAGATTTTTGAAGCTTCAAACATTCAATTGATTGCTCCTTCTTCCCCTTTGTTATGGCCGATAGATCGGACCCAATGGATTCGTGTTTTAACCAATTTAATTAAGAATGCAATTCAGGCGGTTCCACAGGGTCGTGAGCCAAAAATTGAAGTGCGCCTAATCCTTGATAAGCATCAATTAGAAATTCAAATTGCAGACAATGGTTCTGGAATTTCTACCGAAGACATTCATCGGGTTTTTGAACCAAAGTTTACCACCAAAACAGGAGGAATGGGACTTGGTTTGGCTATTGTAAAGAATATCATTGATTCACTAAATGGTACAATAGAGTTCAATTCTTCCTTGAAACACGGTACTACATTTTCCATAAAACTAAGACACCCTAGTCATGATGTATAAACACCTTTTGATCGAAAAACAAGACAAAATCGCCTGGATAAGTATCGATCGTCCAGAAAAGTTGAACGCCTTGAATAGTGAAGTTTTGGAAGAGCTGCATGCCGTTTTTAGCGCTTTAAAAATAGACGAAGAAGTTCGAGTTATTGTGCTTACAGGAAGTGGAGAAAAAGCATTTGTCGCTGGAGCAGATATTTCTGAATTCGCTCAGTTCGATGTTTCTCAAGGGAAATCGCTTGCAAAGAAAGGACAAGACTTGGTATTTGATTTTATCGCTAATATGACAAAGCCTGTCATTGCTGCTGTCAATGGTTTTGCGTTGGGCGGAGGTCTAGAACTGGCCTTGTCTTGTCATATCCGCATTGCTTCGGCCAATGCACGGATGGGTTTACCCGAGACTTCTTTGGGGGTAATTCCAGGCTATGGAGGAACACAACGCCTTGCTCAATTGATTGGTCGAGGACGTGCAACGGAACTAATTCTGACATGTCGTATGATGGGAGCAGAAGAGGCGTTACAAACCGGCTTGGTATCTCGTGTAGTATCCCAAGAAGAATTGTTGGCGACTGCTGCAGAAATGGGTGGGAAAATCATGACAAATTCCTCCAATGCTATTGCCCATGCCTTGCAAGCTATCGCAACGGGCTATGCAGAAGGTGTCGATGGTTTTGAGGCTGAAATAGCACATTTCGGTAACTGCTTTGGGCATCCAGAGTTTAAAGAAGGAACACAAGCATTTTTAGAGAAGCGAAAGGCTAACTATTAATTCCATTTTTTACACTAGTCTCAACCCGATCAATGGCCTCGTCCATTGATAGTCCTTTTGGGTCAACGGGAGTGTTGACGTCTATATTTATTTTTATACCTAAGGGCATGGGAAAATACTTCCATTTCACCAGTTTCCAAGAATTATTGATACAAATGGGGACCAATAATGCATTCGGAATTTCCTCTAAAATAATTTTTAATCCACCCCGATGAAAGGGTTTAGGTTGTCTATTTCGCGTTCGGGTACCTTCAGGAAAAATGACGATGGACCAGCCGTTTGCACGCACATTTTTGCAAAATTCTTTGATAGCTTTGAGGGAGCCAACCGAGTCTTTTCGATCAATCAACACATTCCCTCCCTTGCGTAAATGATAGGAAATACTGGGCAATCCTTTCCCCAATTCTTTTTTGGCAATAAATTTTGGAAAATGAGGTCGCAAGAACCAAATCAAAGGAGGAATATCATAAGTGCTTTGATGGTTGGACACAAAGACCAAGCTACGGTCTTTTGGAAAACTGTTGGGATTGTTGAATCGAATTCGAGTGCCAAGAAGACCAAGGCAGCGAATGAGGAAAAAATTAAGGTAATTAATTGCTTTACTTTGAGCAGAAATGCCAAAAAGATTAAAACACACCACTTGAATGGGATGGAAAATCACAAGCAAACTACCAAAAAACAAATAGTAGATTAACGAAAAGAGGTAAGAAAGGGACTTTATCATACCTACAAATATACACTATAAAACACAGGTTTAACAGTGCTCGTCGTAGGCTTGTCTAAGGTTTTCAGCAATCAAATCAGCTGGACGACCTTCGATGTGGTGGCGTTCCAACATATGTACTAATTCACCATCTTTAAACAATGCCATTGAAGGAGAAGAAGGAGGAAAAGGAACCATCATACTTCTTGCAACATCGGTAGCTTCACGATCAACACCTGCAAAAACAGTGACAAGGGTAGAAGGTACTTTTTCATTGTCAAGTGAAAAACGTACTCCAGGACGGGCATTTGCAGCAGCACATCCACAAACGGAATTCACCACAACCAAGGTTGTCCCTTCGCCGTTAATGGCATCTTCTATTTTCTTTACATCATTTATTTGCTCAAAACCAACGGCAGTTAATTCGTCGCGCATTGGTTGTACTAATTCTGCTGGATACATATCTTTATTTTTTAGCTGCCACAAAGATAACTAGTTTTCTCATTTTTCAGTAGCAGTTATGGTCAATTTAAAGTTAAAGTTATCTTTGTTCAAGCAAATATTAGTAAATGCTTAAGTGGATAACAGCAATTTTAGGGTATACATATTTTCGGTTTGGCGGTGCCATTTTAGGATATTTTCTGGGAAGTATATTGGAACAGCTATTTAACCCAAACAAACGAAGTGCTTTTGGCAGCATTCGGTTTCAACAGATGCGCACCGACCAAGTTCAATTGAATTTATTGTCATTAGCGGCTATTGTCATCAAAGCAGATGGCAAAGTAGACCAACGGGAGTTACAGTTTGTTCGAAATTATTTTATTGCTAATTATGGGGAGGAATATGCCTCCACCATTTTCGCAAAGTTCAATACGGAAATCAACAAGGAGCAACAAAACTTGAACGAACTAACCCGTTTATTTGTACAAGGAGCACGCTATGAAACTCGCTTGCAAATCCTCCACTTTTTGTATGGAATTGCCAATGCAGATGGACACATTGCTGAGGTTGAAGTACAGAAAATTTTACAGATTGCGCTTGCCATGCAATTGCGCACTGCAGATATTGAAAGCATAAAAGCCATGTTCGTTAAATCGACGGACAATGCATACAAGATACTCGAAATACAGCCCGACGCTTCAGATGCTGAAGTGAAAAAGGCCTACCGTGAAAAAGCCAAGAAATTTCATCCAGACAAGATCCAGTCGGACGACCAAGCACTTAAAAAAGGGGCGCAAGAAAAATTTCAGCAGGTACAAGCGGCTTATGAGACAATTCAAAAACAACGAGCTAACTAATGGATAATTTTGCTTTTTATTTTTCGCAAGGCTTTCAACATGTGACCGACTTTAATGGGTTGGATCATTTTTATTTTATAATTGCCTTGGCACTTCCTTTTGGTTTTCGACAAGCGCAAAAATTATTGTGGTGGGTTACGCTCTTTACCTTGGGACATAGTCTGTCACTGATGGGTAACTATTATGCGTCATTTGATTTCTCTGCCTATTGGATAGAGCTGCTTATTCCCGTTACCATTGCCTTGAGTTGTTTGCCCATTTTATTACGACAAACACCCAAAACAAATTGGTATGCCAGCGGATTAACCCTGCTTTTTGGGATTATTCATGGCTTTGGCTTTGGTCGCTTTTTTAGTATGATGGTTGCTCCAGAAGACGCAGGAGCAAGTCTTTTCTCTTTTGCACTTGGAGTTGAAGCTGCTCAAATATGTATAGTTTTAGGGGTTCTTCTCCTCAATTTCACCGTTGCTTTAACGACAAAATGGCTTAATGTGTGGCGAACAATAGTTGGAATCATCATCTTCTTCTTGGCTGTGATTATGATAGTTGAACGAATCTAATTATCTTCCGCGCTTATTATATTAAATTATGCAGCAAATAGCCTCCCCCTATACTTTGCCCAATGGATCTGTTTTGAAAAACCGTATTGCCAAATCGGCCATGAGTGAAAACATAGGTACTTTTAGCAATGCGCCAACACAAACCCTTATCAATGTTTATTCGGTTTGGGCCAAAGGTGATCCAGGATTATTGATCACCGGGAATGTTATGATCGATTCCCGTGCACTGGGTGAGCCCAAAAATGTTGTGGTGGAAGATTATACTCACTTTGATTTACTCAAACAGTGGGCAAAAACAGTCGAAGGAACTGGTGTACATTTGTGGCCACAACTCAATCATCCGGGACGTCAAGCCTTTGCATCAATCAACAAAGAAATTGTAGCTCCTTCTGCAGTTCCCTTAAAAATGGGTGGAGCTTCTGGAATGTTCAAAACGGCAACTCCTTTGACCGAAGAAGCCATTTGGGATATTGTTAAGCGCTTTGGCAATGCTGCTCGCATTTTGAAAGAAGCTGGGTTTACGGGCTGTCAAATTCATGGTGCTCATGGTTATTTGGTGAGTCAATTCTTGTCTCCCATCAGCAATACGCGTAAAGATAAATGGGGAGGAGTTTTGGAAAACAGAGCTCGTTTTGTCTTGGAAGTATATCGTGAAATTCGGAAGCAAGTTGGAGCCGATTATCCTATAGGAATTAAAATTAATTCTGCTGATTTTCAGCGTGGCGGTTTTACCGAAGAAGAATCTATGGAGGTGGTACAAATCCTTTCTAAAGAGGGTATAGATTTAATTGAAATATCGGGAGGAACTTATGAAAAGCCAGCCATGGTAAAAGGGAATCGCAAACAAAGTACCCTAGAACGAGAGGCTTATTTTTTGGACTATATCGAAAAAGCAAGAAGCATTACCAATAAGCCTTTACTATTAACCGGAGGATTTCGTTCTGTTCAGGTAATGGAAGATGCGCTTGCAGGTGGAAAACTAGATATCGTTGGTCTTGCGCGTCCATTTTGTCTTTATCCAAACCTAGCCAAAGATATTTTTGACGGGAGGGTTGCGCGTTTTGAGGCCCCAGTTCCAACCATTGGAATAAAGCTTTTGGATAAGATGGGAGGAGTAGAACTGCCTTGGTATGAATTACAAATTCAACGCCTAGGAAAAGGGAAACAGCCCAAGCCAAAACTACCGGGAATATGGGCGTTTATTTTCACGCTAAAAGGGATGTTTATAAAATCTTTCATTAAAAATTGATTTACTAGAATGCTTTTTTAACGGCTTTGTTCTTTAAAGTTAAAAAAATTCTTTGACTTAATTTAAATCAATACCTTCGTATTTCGATGAATAAACAAGCACAATACGATTACGCATACCTAGAAATGGCTCAGACATGGGGACAACTGTCATACTGTGAGCGGAAGAAAGTAGGTGCGCTAATCGTTAAAGATCGGATGATCATATCTGATGGGTACAACGGCACTCCCTCGGGTTTTGAAAATGTTTGCGAAGACGAAAACTACGACACAAAATGGACTGTTCTGCATGCCGAAGCCAATGCCATTTTAAAAGTAGCCTCGTCAACACAGTCCTGTAAAGGTGCAACGCTTTATATAACACTTTCCCCCTGCCGGGAGTGTTCTAAGCTCATCCATCAATCAGGCATTAAAAGAGTGGTCTATGCCACAGCCTATAAAGATTTGTCTGGCGTAGATTTCTTGAAAAAAGCGGGTGTTGTTGTGGAGTATTTTCCACTCGTAAAAAGTGAATAAATGAAACGCTATAACTTTTTCTTATGGATAATTGTGCTACTCTCAATGGCATTGGGCTTTCTGATAGGAACCAATCAACAAGTGATTCAAAACGTCATACGTAGGCCTCAAAATGGAAGCCAAAAACTCAATCAATTCATGCGGTATTTGGATCATTATTATGTTGATCAAATAGATACCGATAGTTTAGCCACTGAGGTAATTCAAGACTTGATTCAAAAATTAGATCCCCATTCTTTTTATATTCCTAAAGAAGAATTGGTCCGTATGGCAGAAAACATGCAAGGCAATTTTGTGGGCATTGGGGTTAGCTTTTTTATGGAAGGAGACACTGTTAGTGTTGTTCGTGTTTTACCCGAAGGGCCTAGCAAGCGAGCGGGGCTTTTGGCAGGCGATCGAATTTTAATAGCCGACCAAGACACATTGTACGGCAAACAATTGTCCAGCGAAGATATTGTCAATCGTTTAAGGGGAGAAAATAAAAGTTTGGTAAACCTAAGCGTTTATAGGCCTGTAACCCAAGAGTATTTTGAGTTGCCATTGAATCGAGGTGCAGTTCCCATTACATCTGTTTCTCATTATTTACTGAAGGAAAAAGTTGGTTACATAAAAATCAATCGGTTTGCAGAAACCACTAACAGTGAATTTCAGCGAGCAATAGTCGATTTAAAAAAGCAAGGAATGACTCAGATGGTGTTGGATTTACGCGACAACCCTGGGGGCTATCTTGAAACAGCCGAGCTAATAGCGGACACCTTCCTTGCGAAGGATAAATCCATTGTCATGGTGGAAAGCAATCAGGGAAATCAAACGACAACCTATAGTACTGCAAATGGTGCCTTTGAAGAAGGTCAGGTCTATGTCTTGATCAATGGCGAATCAGCCTCAGCAAGTGAAGTTGTTGCAGGAGCATTACAAGACAATGACCGAGCCTGGATTTTGGGCCAGCGAAGTTTTGGGAAAGGCTTGGTTCAACAGCAAATGCCTTTGGGAACACAAGAAGCTGTTCGGTTGACCACTGCCCGTTATTACACACCCACAGGACGTTCCATTCAGCGTCCTTTCGATCAAGGAAAGCAAGCCTATTATGAGGAAATCAACCAACGCTATACTACTGGCGAGCTTGCCGATATTTCTAAGATACCACAAAATGATTCACTTGCTTTTACAACACCAAAAGGTAGAAAGGTCTACGGTGGCGGAGGTATTGTCCCCGATGTATATTTACCCAATAATGCCACTCCAGAAGACGAATGGAGTGACTATTTGTTGAGGTCGAACTTAATTAATCATTTTGTTTTTAGGGAATTGGATCAACGTAGAAAAGAGTTCAGCTCGATTGATCGAGAGACTTTTATTGAGCAGCCTCTTCCCGATAAAGAGCAATGGCTGGCTGCCCTAGAAAAATACTTAGCCGAGCAGTCTGTACCCTTGAGTCTTGAAAACGATGCATTGGCCATTGTGGCTATACATTCCTATCTGGGTTTGCAGTTATTTGATGAAGCCACCCAATTAAAAATTCTTCATAAGGAAGACCGCTTTGTACAAGCTGCTCTAGAGGAATTGGCAAAGAAACCCTTGGACTAGTTTAGGATTTCCCCCCTTTTTGTTGTGCCTTTATTTTAAGTGAAAGCACGAGAATCCAGAGTAGCAAAAGGGCAGAGCCCGAGGCTAGAATTCCAATAATGGCCACAAGGCTATCGCCCTCGGTTGGTGCTTCCCAATCGATTAAAGTGGTGTTAAAAATCATCATTCCAATAGCTAGAACCATCATGATGCGTAAGAAAATTTTCATAAAATTGGGATTAAAAAATTTGTTGAATATTGGTTGTGAAGAGTTTTACAGCAATGGCCAAGAGAACGACTCCAAATATTTTTCTGATAATATTGATCCCTGAGCGACCGAGCAAATTTTCAATTCTTTGTGACGATTTTAAAATAAGATATACAATAATAATGTTGATCAGTATGGCAATAATGATATTGATCACATGGTATTCAGCGCGCATTGAAAGTAGAGAAGTTAACGTACCTGCTCCAGCAATCATTGGAAATGCCAAAGGAACAATCGAAGCTGTTTCGGGTTCTTCGTCTTTGTACAAGCTGATACCCAAAACCATTTCAATGGCAAGGAAGAAAATGATGAAAGAGCCAGCCACGGCAAAGGAGTTGGTGTCAATTCCGATGAGTTTTAAAATTTCTTCTCCCACAAACAAAAAGGCAATCATTATGACAGCCGAGACAATCGAGGCTTTTTCCGATTGTATATGACCAACCTTTGAACGTAAACTAATGATGATTGGAATATTCCCAATAATATCAATTACTGCAAAAAGAACCATCCCAGCAGTAAACACTTCTTTTAAGTCAAAATTCATCGCATTTAATTTAGACCGCAAAAGTACTTTAATTCTAGATGATTTATCTTCTCTTAACACAAATAATACAGGAGAAGAACTATCTTTGATAAGATGATTCAATTAGGCAAAACACTCATATCGGAAGATCTTTTAGAGAAAGAGTTTGTGTGTAATATCCAACAGTGCAAAGGCGCATGTTGTGTGGAAGGTGAAGCTGGTGCTCCTCTAGAAGAAGCTGAATTGGCGGAAATAGACAAGCATTTCGACGCCATTAAGCCATATTTGAACGCCAAAGCTTTGGCAGAAATCGAAAAACAAGGACTATATGTCAAAGGATGGGACGGCGAATGGGAAACCCCTATAATTGACGGAAAAGAATGTGTATATACTCTTTTTGATGCCCAAGGGAAGGCTTCGTGTGGAATAGAAAAAGCCTATTTGGACGGAAAAATTAACTGGAAAAAACCAATTTCTTGTCACCTCTACCCAGTCCGTGTACAACATTATTCAGAATTTTCTGCTGTAAATTATCATCAGTGGCAAATTTGCGATACCGCCTGTTCTTTGGGTGAAGAATTAAAGGTTCCTGTCTATCAATTTGTGAAAGAAGCCTTGATTCGTAAATTTGGAAAAGCATGGTTTACTTCCCTAGAAAAAGTGGCCAAAGAAAAACAGAATTAGCGCTTCGTGTGTTTATAGGGCTTACGGGCTGAAATCAGACATAAAAAACTGTTATTCAGCAAATTAAAAAACAAGTCGTTTTCGCTTTTCTGCCTCTAATGAGCGTATTTTGTTAAAAACTAGGCGTCATTGTGAATAAGTAAGACTTTCATTTCTGACTACATTTTTAAATCTTTGTTAGAAACAAAATAGACATAAAACTTTAAAAAGAGATGATGACATGGCAGCAGTAGAACCGATCCTTCAAGAAAACAAAAATCGATTTGTAATTTTTCCTATTCAACACCACGATATATGGGAATGGTACAAAAAAATGGAGGCAAGTTTTTGGACTGCTGAAGAAATTGACTTACATCAAGATTTAACCGATTGGAATTCTAAATTATCTGAGGATGAAAAATATTTCATTAAACATATTTTAGCTTTTTTCGCTGCATCTGATGGAATTGTAAACGAAAACTTAGCAGAAAACTTTGTAAATGAAGTGCAGTATTCTGAAGCTAAGTTTTTCTACGGATTCCAAATCATGATGGAAAATATTCATTCAGAAACCTATTCCTTGTTGATTGACACCTATGTTAAGGATGAAGCAGAGAAAGCGCAACTTTTTAATGCGATTGAAGTTTTTCCTGCCATCAGAAAGAAAGCAGATTGGGCACTTAAATGGATAGATTCTGATTCATTTGCAGAGCGCTTAATTGCATTTGCTGCTGTTGAAGGAATTTTCTTCTCGGGTGCATTTTGTTCAATTTATTGGTTGAAGAAACGTGGTTTAATGCCTGGTTTAACCTTCTCTAATGAGTTGATTTCTCGTGATGAAGGAGTCCACTGTGACTTTGCGGTTCACTTGCACAACAATCATTTAATCAATAAAGTACCTACCGAGCGTATCCAAGAAATCATTTTGGATGCCTTGAACATTGAGCGTGAATTTGTTACGGAATCTTTACCCGTAAGCTTAATTGGAATGAACGCTAAATTGATGACACAATACCTAGAATTTGTTACCGACCGATTACTGAGTGAGTTAAATTGTCCCAAAGAATTTAACGTAACGAATCCATTTGATTTTATGGACATGATTTCTTTACAAGGAAAAACCAATTTCTTTGAAAAGCGTGTGTCTGAATATCAAAAAGCAGGCGTATTAAACGCCGAAGATCAAGAAACTAAAATTAGTTTCGACGCTGATTTCTAGAAGAAATCATTCATTTTTAAATTGAACTCTTTATGAATAAGGGTTCATTGTATAATTTTTAAAAAATAAGTGCATGTTTGTAGTCAAAAGAGACGGGCGTAAGGAACCTGTAATGTTCGATAAAATTACCGCAAGAATTAAAAAACTTTGCTATGACCTCAATCCGTTGGTTGATCCAGTTCGCGTAGCGATGCGTGTCATTGAAGGATTGTATGATGGAGTGACTACCTCTGAGCTTGACAATCTTGCTTCTGAAATAGCAGCAACAATGACCACCTCTCATCCAGATTATGCGCAACTTGCTGCTCGTATATCTGTATCTAACTTGCACCAAAACACCAAAAAGTCATTTTTTGAAACAATGACTGATTTGTATACCTATGTCAATCCACGTACCGGAAAAGATGCTCCCTTACTGTCTGATGAGGTATATGAAGTAATCAAGAAAAACAAAGACACCCTCGACTCAAACATAATTTACAACCGAGATTTTGGCTACGATTTCTTTGGTTTTAAAACCTTAGAGCGCTCTTATTTGTTGAAATTGAACGGAATAATTGTCGAACGCCCTCAGCATATGTTGATGCGTGTTTCTGTAGGGATTCACATGGACGACATTGAGGCAGTACTCGAAACATATGAGTTAATGTCTAAGCGTTACTTCACCCATGCAACACCCACCCTGTTTAATTCTGGGACACCAAAACCACAAATGTCCTCCTGTTTTCTTTTGGCCATGCAAGACGACAGTATCGACGGGATTTATGATACCCTAAAACAAACGGCTAAGATTTCCCAATCTGCTGGAGGAATTGGTTTGTCTATACACAATGTACGAGCAACGGGTTCTTATATTTCTGGCACCAACGGAACTTCCAATGGAATTGTCCCAATGTTGCGTGTTTACAATGATACAGCCCGTTATGTAGATCAAGGAGGAGGAAAGCGAAAGGGTTCTTTTGCGATATACATTGAGACTTGGCATGCTGATATTTTTGACTTCCTTGATTTAAAGAAGAATCACGGGAAAGAAGAAATGCGCGCTCGCGATTTATTCTACGCAATGTGGACCTCTGACCTTTTCATGAAACGAGTTGAAAACGATGCAGAATGGACCCTGATGTGTCCAAATGAATGCCCAGGGCTATATGACTGTCACGGAGATGAATTTGAAGCTCTTTATACAAGTTATGAAAAAGAAGGTAAAGGACGTAAAACCATTCGTGCACGTGAATTGTGGGAGAAAATCTTAGAATCCCAAATTGAGACAGGGACACCCTATATGTTGTACAAGGATGCGGCCAACCGCAAATCCAATCAAAAGAATTTAGGGACTATTCGTTCGTCGAACTTATGTACCGAAATCATGGAGTACACCTCCCCAGACGAGGTCGCTGTTTGTAACCTAGCCTCTATTGCACTTCCGATGTTCATTAAAGATGGTGCTTTTGATCACGACGAATTATTCCGAGTGACCAAACGAGTGACGAAAAACTTGAACCGCGTAATTGATCGCAATTACTATCCAGTAATCGAAGCTGAAAATTCAAACCTACGCCATCGCCCTGTTGGACTTGGTGTGCAAGGTTTGGCAGACGCTTTCATTAAATTGCGTTTACCCTTTACCTCAGAACCTGCCAAAGAGTTGAATCAAGAGATCTTCGAAACCCTTTATTTTGCCGCTTTAACGGCCTCTATGGAAGAAGCTGAACAAGATGGTCCCTACTCTTCGTATAAAGGTTCTCCAATATCAAAAGGAGAGTTCCAACACAATATGTGGGGCGTTAAAGATGATGAACTGAGTGGACGTTGGGACTGGGCTGGTTTGCGCAAACAAATCAAAAAGCATGGTGTACGTAACTCTCTGTTGGTTGCTCCAATGCCAACAGCTTCAACTTCTCAAATTCTTGGAAACAACGAGTGCTTTGAACCCTATACATCCAATATATACACAAGACGTGTATTATCTGGAGAATTTATTGTTGTGAACAAACACCTTCTAGAAGACCTAGTAGATCTTGGTCTATGGACAGAAGACATGAAGCAAGACTTAATGCGTGCAAACGGTTCTATTCAAAACATTGAAGGAATACCGGCCGATATTAAAGAATTGTATAAAACAGTTTGGGAATTGAGCATGAAAGACATTATCGATATGTCTCGTCAGCGTGGATATTTTATCGACCAGTCTCAATCTTTGAACCTTTTTATGGAAGGAGCTACCATGGCAAAACTTACGTCCATGCACTTCTATGCATGGAAATCGGGCTTAAAAACGGGAATGTATTACCTGCGAACGAAGTCAGCAGTTGATGCGATAAAATTCACCTTAACCAATAAGGACAAACAAGTAGCACCCATGGTTGAAGCTGCTACAGCTGCTTCACCAGCAAAAGGAGCGACTAAACCAGCCGCTGTTGCGGTTGAGCCATTGACTCCAGAAGAATTAAAAACAATGCTAGAACAATCTCGTGAGAGTGAAGACGACGATTGTTTGATGTGTGGTTCTTAAAATTAGATTAATTTTGTAAAAGCCCTCATTTATTTAATGGGGGTTTTTTTATTCCTAAATCTGACGACTATTCTCTTTGGCTGGTCTATGCCTCGGTCTTGCGAATGTTTTCCAAAAAGAGTTCAATAATATTCAATTTGTGATGATATAAATCTTTTGATTTCAGCAAAATGTTGAAGTATAAGGTGGTGTTTTTTGGACTTGTTTCTTCATTACGTGTAAGCTCAATCTGAAGATTAATCTTTTCATCCAACTTTTGAATAACTTCTGCACGCTTTTCCAACAATGCAGTGATTTTTACTTCAGAATTCTTTTCAAAAGCTTCCATTGCTTCGTGGAAAACAGCCTCAGTCAACTCATACACATCTTTTAAGTCGCGTATTTGACTTAATTTGAGCTTTGAATGGTCATTGTTAACATGTTTGTAACTCTTGTTCACAATATATTCTAAGTCATCTGTGATGTCTTGAATGAGACTAATGATAACAATATAAAAATTACTAGCAGATAAACTGGACTCCTCTAAATTCTTGATGAAATAAAAGATATTTTCCCTTAACTCTTCAACATCGTTTGTTAAACGATTGATATTTTTCTTCGCTTTTATAAGCATAGACTTATCGTGTTTTGCGAGTCCTTCAGAAAGGATTGTATAGATCTTGTCAGCACGTTTAAATACTTTAATAACGTTACTAGTACTTTCATTCATCACCCCAATAATTGAGCGGCTTTCCAATTTTACTAAGCCATCTATATCGATAAGATCAGCATTTTCATTACGGTGACTCAGGTAGTTTTTACCAATGATGAGTAAAATAATGAAAAGGATAATGGCAATGGCCTGTGGACCTCCAACATAAATGAGGGTTACAATGATTCCAGAAACAACAAAGGCAGTAAGGGCTGTTAAGAACCACCCACCAATTACATTCATTACTCCAGCAACTCTATACACTGCACTGTCTCTTTTCCAAGCGCGGTCGGCAAGAGAAGTACCCATGGCGACCATAAAGGTAACGTATGTAGTAGATAAAGGAAGTTTGTATGATGTTGCAATGGAGATCAAGATAGAAGCAACAACCAAATTGATGCTGGCACGAAGCATATCAAAAGAAGGCGCATCTTTATCGTTTTGATTCTTTAACGTTAAGGCAGTATCAGCAAATTGAGCATCAATTTTCTTTTGGACAGAGGTAGGGATAACTGCATTTACTCCCGATCCAATTACTTGAAAACCTTTTACAATTCCTTTTGAAATAAAATTAGGTTTAAAACGCTCTTTGATTGATTTTTGGTCAGAGAGATCCAATTCAGTTTTCATTACCTTTTTTGCCTTTGAAGACAACCATAATGTAATTACCATTACTCCTCCAGACAACACGAGTAAAAAAGTTGGTGTTGGAACTTTAGAAGACAACACGCCCATGCTAAATTCTGTCGCTAATGCACCAGAGGCTACCCATGCCTCATAGGATTGGTAGGCAGCAATTGGAACACCAATAAAGTTGACCAAGTCATTTCCTGCAAAAGCTAATGCTAGGGCAAAGGTTCCAATTCCAATGATTACTTTGTAAATGTTTACATGAACAAACTTGATCAAGGAAAAGGATACTCCAAACCAAAGTAAGAAATTAATGATCGATACATTCAATACTTCAGTTTCGAGAAAATCTTTGATTTTCATTCCTCCAATGAAATCAAATTTTAACCCAGCAAAAGGGGTGCCTTTGATTCCTTTCATCAAAATGAAATAGGTAATTGCAGAAAGTGCAATCCCACCAAAAAGAGCAGAAATCCATGTGGGTTTGTTTTCAAAATCATAGGTCAAGAAAAACCGAGAAATCCACTGCACAATTGCTCCTACAGAAAGGGCGACAACAACTGAGAGCAGTATTCCTGAAATGATTTGAATGGCTTTAGTGGTGTTGATATAATTGACAATATCACTAAAATCGCCAGAATTATTTGAAATTTTTATGATTGACATAAATACAGCAGCACCCAACAAAGTAAAAACAATGGAAACTGTCGTTGAAGTTGGCATCCCTAAGGTATTGAAAAAGTCAAGAAGTAAAATATCGGTGAGCATTACCGCAGTAAAAATCAAGATGATTTCATCAAAGTAAAATTCACCAGGATTAAATATACCTTTTCGTGCAACCTCCATTAATCCGCTCGAAAACAATGCACCACAGGCAACCCCCAAAGAGGCCAGTATCATGATGGTTTTAAATGAGATAGCTTTTGAGCCTACCGCAGAATTCAAAAAGTTTACGGCATCATTACTAACACCAACAATGAGATCCCCAACGGCTAGGATAGCCAAAATAACTACGAGAATTAAATATATATTGTCCATATTTTATTTTTTTAAAAGTGAATATCAAACTGTAATCGGTACACCAATTTATCATTTGAAGCCGAAGTGGTCTGATAGCTTATATCTGACTGTACTTTCAATTTGTGTTTTGCAACGTATTTTGACAAAGCTAAGCTGTATTGCGAAACCTTGTTTTTTGCCGTAACAATTTCATCAAAATTGATGTTTGTATAACGTCCAGTGATGGCTAGATTAGAAGGGAGTAAATAACCCATTTGAAGATTGATTGCATCGCCAACATTAACCACATCTCCTGTGGGGGTATTGTCTTCGTTTTTGGCAATTGGGTCATCTGCTGTACGATCAGCATATTCAGCCATGAAGGAAAAACCTCTGTATTTAAAGTGGGTGTCTAAAAAGAAGGTGTTTATGTCTGTTTGATAAAAGCCTTCATTGGTTGCTAAATAAGAACCTAAATTACTTCTCGATTTAACCGCATCGTTGTTTATATCATAAACAACGCCTACCAATAATTTTGGCGTTTGCTCACGCTCTAAATCTGCTCCTCTGTAGTCACCCTTGCTTTTGAACTCACCAAAAGGAAGCACTTCTACTCGTCCGGTATATTGATGTCCACCCAAGTTACCTGAGGTAATATTTCTTCCTTCTCCCTGCGAAATAGCGAAAATTTCTTTTACAATAAAGTTTTCTGATAATTTAAAATGATGCCGTAGCTGCATTCCTAAGTCACGGTCAATATTGAATCGACTGTTCAATAAAGAACGATCAACCATGGCCAAATCTCCTGAAGAAATAACACGTTCAATGTTACCAGGTAACTTGCCTTGACCTACTTGAAGGGTGAAGTTTTTGTAAAAGTTCCAGCGAACATATGCATCTAGGATATAACGTGGAGCATTGCTTGTAAATTCATTTGCGCCAGAAATGTCTCGGTTAGATAAACCCAACTCCAGTTTGTAAGTTAGCCTTGGACTATAGGCAAACCCTTTGAATTTTAAACGAGAACGACGAACCAAAAAATTTGACTCGGGACTTCCGTAAGATCCATCAGATTCTGTCCAAGTAGAGGAGGTAAGAAACTGCATACGCGCACTTATATTCATAGAAAAACTATCGTTTTCTCCTTTAATAATAAAGATTCCTTTTCCGAATTTTGAGGTAGAAACTTCCTGCGCTTTAATGGAGAAAATTGAAAAAATTAGCACAAAAAACGTGACTTTGACCTGTGACATTTTGAATTATCTATTGCAAATGTCAATCATAGCCAGAACCCCAATGTTACCTTAATGTTATTAATGTTAATTAATTATTATCAATTGTTAGAATGTTATACTATATCCAAGGCTAAAAGTTCTTCCAATTTTAAAAAAGGGATAACATCTTTTTTCGCTCTAGTTTTATAGAAACTTTCTTTCGGATATCTTAATTATTTTGAATTTTAATGGTTAAGAATAAACAGAAGAGTGAGGATGGAAGCAACTCTTATGCTTACTTTTATAGAGACCCTTGCTGTAATAGTACAATAATTTTTCTAGCTCAGTGGAACAAAAAATCAACAAACCGCTTAAGCTAAATAGCCTAGCTTAGCCTTGGTTTAATGCTGGAAAGGTTTCCTTAATCTTTAGTACCTTTACAAAAAAAGAAAAATGAACTGGGAAGCCCTTTTATCTTTAAGAAGACATGGCGATACAACCAAACGAATTCGCAAAGAACAAGATGAAATTCGTTTAGGTTTCGAAGTGGATTACGACCGTATTGTTTTCTCGTCTTACTTTCGCTCTTTGCAAGATAAAACACAGGTCATTCCTTTTTCTAAAACCGACTTTGTACATACGCGTTTGACTCATAGTTTGGAGGTTTCTGTTGTGGCGAGAAGTTTGGGTCGTTTAGCAGGAAAAGAATTATTAAAACGGCATCCTCATTTGCAAGAAATACATGGCTATCAGCCCAACGATTTTGGTGCCATTGTCGCCGCTGCAGCACTTGCACACGATATTGGAAACCCCCCCTTTGGTCATAGCGGCGAAAAAGCCATTGGACATTATTTCGAATCGGGTGAAGGAAAACAATTTCAAGCACACCTAACCAAAGAAGAATATGAAGACCTATGTCGTTTTGAAGGAAACGCCAATGGTTTTAAACTTTTAACAGAATCCATGGAGGGAACTCCAGGGGGATTGCGCCTCAGCTATGCCACACTTGGGGCATATATGAAATACCCCAAAGGATCTTTACCCAGAAAACCAACTGCACATGTAGCCGATAAGAAATTTGGGTATTTTCAATCCGAAAAAAAGTTTTTTGCTGAAATCGCCCGCGAAATGGAATTGACTAAAGGGACTGGCAATAATCGCCATCCTCTAGCTTTCTTGGTCGAAGCAGCAGATGATATTTGTTACACCATCATCGATTTTGAAGATGGAATAAATTTGGGCTGGATTTCTGAAGACTTTGCCCTAGAATACCTCATTAAATTGGTGAAAGACCACATGGATACAGAAAAGTATGCTGGTTTAAAACACACTGCCCAGCGCATGAGTTACCTTCGTTCTTTGGCTATTAATAGTCTAATACTAGATGCCGTAAATATGTTTTTAGCCCACGAAGAAGAAATTTTAGCGGGAACCTTCTCCCATGCACTATTGGATAAAAGTAAATACAAGGCACAAATGGATGATATTATTGCTATTAGTGTAGACAAGGTCTATCGTTCGGATGAGGTCTTGCAAAAAGAAATTGTGGGGTATAAGGTCATTTCTACCCTCCTTTCAGCCTTTTGTAAGGCTGCTGTAAATAAATTACACCACAGCACTTCGCCTTATGATGAATTGATTCTTCGCCTTATACCGCAAGGAACTCCAATGGTCGAAGAGAGTCTTTATAAAACAGTATTAAATGCCAGTTGTTTTGTTGCCAGTTTATCCGATGGTAAAGCTATGGAACTCGCCAAAAAAATGAACTAATATGCTCAACCTTCGCTGGATTTTCTTTTTTGTCTTTTTTGGACTAATTCAATGGTATGCCTACCAGGCAATAAAGACCATTGGTTTTAATAAATGGATGTTATCCATATACAGCTTGACCATTGCAATTATTTTTGGGAATTTTATTTACCATAGCCTGTTCTATACGCGAGCAACTGGTTTTACCCCAAACTTTAGCATAGCCATAGGGATATTTTTAGCCCTTTTTATTTTTCAATTTATACTCGTGTTGTTTTTGGCTTTTGAGGATCTAATTCGAATTCCGCAAGGAATTTACCGCTATTTCATTGAAAAGGGAGAGAGTAATTACCTTCCAAGCCGAAGAAAATTCATCTCTCAATTGGCCTTTGGACTTGCTGCAATTCCATTTGCTTCTTTATTGTTGGGGATGATACGTGGGAAATACAATTATAAGGTGTTGCATTACGCACTTGAATTTGACGATTTACCAGAGGCATTTGACGGCTTTACACTCACTCAAATTTCCGATATTCACAGTGGAAGTTTTGACAACGCTGCCAAAGTACAATACGGAGTTGATTTGATTAATGAGCAGAAATCAGATGTAATTCTCTTTACTGGAGACATGGTCAACAACAAAGCAGAGGAGTTGCTTCCATGGAAAGATATTTTTGCTCAATTAACGGCACCCATGGGAAAATTTTCTATTCTGGGAAATCACGATTATGGGGATTATGTCGAATGGTCTTCCAAAGAAGAAAAAAAGCAAAACTTGGAATCTCTTATCCAAACTCAAGAAGAAATGGGCTTTTCCATTTTGCTAAATGAAACCCATTTTTTTGAAAAAGACGGTCAGCGCTTGGCTTTGGTGGGTGTTGAAAACTGGGGTAAAGGAGGCTTTAAAAAGAAGGGCGATTTGGATAAAGCCGTTCAAGAAGTTAGCGAAGATGACTTTAAGATTTTACTTTCACACGATCCATCGCATTGGGAAGAAAAGGTTTTACCACATCCCTATCCCTTCCAATTAACCCTGAGTGGTCATACACATGGGATGCAATTTGGGATTGAAATTCCGGGATGGTTTAAATGGAGTCCAGTAAAATGGCGCTACAAGCAATGGGCAGGACTCTATACGGAAAAGAAACAATGGATCAATGTCAATAGAGGCTTTGGATTTATTGGCTATCCAGGTCGAGTGGGGATATGGCCAGAAATCACTAAAATAACCTTAAAACGCTCTATTAAAGAAATTTAAAGAAAATACCCTAACTTTGCACCTATAAAACGTTTAAAAACGACAGATGTCTAAATTTGGTGAACTGATTGATGGAAGCGCTCCGCTTCTTTTGGTCTTTTTTAAAGAACTTGAAGAGTTAACAGATGAATTTCATCCGACGCTAAGAGACGTCGCTGCTGCTATTGGGGATCAAGGAAAGGTGATCAAAATTGATATAACCAAAAACCCAAAGTTGGTCGAAGCCCTTCGGGTAAAAGTTATTCCCACCCTGATGATTTATAAACTGGGAGAAATGGTTTGGCGTCAAAGCGGTGAACAAGATGCCAATACACTTATTAGCCTTATGGGCGAATACGTTTAACTAGTTTTCTAGAAGGCTATCAAAAACAGCAAGTCCTTTCATGCTTACAAACACTCTGTTTTCAATACTATCTCTGTACTCATCAGTATCATAAAGGTTTACATACAGTAAAACTCTTCGGTAACCATTGAGTTCCTCCATGATTTGATTGTATAATTCTTCTTGTCTTTGAGGAGAAAAACGCGACAACAGGGCTAATCGCTCATCATATACATCAGCAATTTTATCGACCAATTCACGGGCCTGGTCGTTTTCGCCTCCAAGATAAAGGCCCTCCACAAATTCCTCAAGGGCAGTATAGTAATCGTATTCACCATATAAAAAAGAAAATTTTCGACTGCTATTGCGAAAACGCTGAATATATTCTACTAACTTTTCTTCGTCCTTGTTGTCTAAAACCGCTTCAACCAAGGCTCTATACCTTTCTATTTCGGTTAAAATTTCTTCACCCAGTTGATACTGAAGGTTGAGCGAAAGGCTTGCAAAATAATTCAATTGGCTTTGATGTTTTGCCTCTACTTGTTCAAAAACACTTTGGGCTTTTTCTTTTTGATCAATACGGTAATAACTATCGACAAAAGGGGTCAATAAACTGTAATAGCCAAAAAAATCGATGGGCATTTTTTCAATGGCCAAGTCGAGGATTTCTTCCGCTTTTTTATTTTTTCCTTCGTCTATCAATACTTCGGCCAAGCGCACCATATTACTGCGGTAGGATATACTGTTTTTGCGTGTTTCTGTATCGTGGTAAATGGCTGGACTTTGCGAATTTCCCCATTCCCATTGTTTTACAATGTCATACATTAAGTCACCATCAACACGTCCCATTATGTATGGATTGACAGGATTTAAGGCTGTTTTTATTGGGACAAGTTTATAGACCAATCCTTCCAATTGAAGGTATTCTTTCATCCATAGATATTCGCTAGGATCATAACTTCCTCCGGTAAAATAAATCGGTCTTTCCCAATCATTATTGGCCAATATATCTAGCATGAGGAGTTTGTTTTTGTACAAGCCACCCTCGGGTAGATCAATGTCTATATATGGGACAATTCGATCACGGTCTTTTTCAGTAACCACTCCACTTTTGATGACGTTTTCTACATTAACGGGTAAACGAATTTTATTGGTGGGATAGAAGACCATTTCTTGCGTTCCTTTTGGATAAGCTCTAGGATCTCCACCCGATTGTTCAATTAGATTCTTGTATTTAGTTCGGGGGTTATCGCTCGCTACCCAATTCATAAAATCTTTGATGTCCCAACGAAGGGAATCCACTAGGGGTTCATATTTGATGTAGTCTCGAATCCCATAGGCATATAAATCATGGGTCAACTGCGACGGTATAGGATCGCTCTCATAGGTTTTTCGCTTCATTTGATCGATATACCAATCGGTTGCCAAAAGACTCGTGTTGATAGGCCTAACGTCGGTTCTATAACCCTCTATGTCTTGGGCGTACCACAAGGCGAAAGTATCGTTGTCTCCAATGGTAAAAATCATGGCACCCACATCTTCTTGAATAGAGGTTAAATACGATTTAGCGACAGACTGCGCCGTGTAGCGCCCAGAACGATCGTGATCATCCCAATTTTGATAGCCCATCAATAAAGGGACAGAAACCATACAGAGGGCAATAGTAGCTGGTTTTGCCAAAGCGTTGTTCCATAATTTTTTAATTTCAAGGCTTAAATAATAAGCCCCCAGACCAATCCAAATTGAGAAGACATAGAAAGAGCCCACCAAAGCATAGTCTCGTTCACGCGGTTCAAAAGGCCGCTCGTTGAGATATACTTTTAACGCCAGTCCAGTAAAAAGAAAAAAGAGAAGCAAGACCCAAAAGCGTTTTTTGTCTTGTTGATAGAGGAAAATAACCCCCATTAAACCCAATATAAAGGGCAAAAAGAAATATGTATTTCGGGCTTTATTGTTTTTTGCATCTTCACTAATTTGCGACTGATTCCCCAGACGAATTTCATCTATAAAAGGGATTCCACTCAACCAATTCCCATGGAGAATATTGAAATTTCCTTGGACATCGTCTTGTCTACCAACAAAATTCCACAAGAAATAGCGTACATACATATAATTGACCTGGTAGTTAAAAAAGTACTGAAGGTTTGACAGAAAAGAAGGCTTTTCAATATCAATATAGCGCGCCATTTTTCTGTAAAAATTATGGTATTCTTTACCCGTTAGCTCTCCTTCAACTTCCTGTTGTCTGAATTCTGCTACCCGTTGGCGTAGTTCTTCACTTCCACTGTATTCAGCACGAATAGAGAATTTAAGTGGCTGAGTAAAGTTAATGTAGTTTTCTGCGTGCTCTGAACTCCACAGTCGCGGAAGAAAGCCTTTGTGTTCGCTATTGGCATTGATTCGTGCATCTTCCCAATGATTGACAATGACATAACGCCCCGTTTTTTCATCCCGTTCATATTTGGGTTTATCGTCTATATAGGGTTCAAGTTCGTCTTGCCCAGCATACATGTCTGAAAACATGGGCCCATAAAACAACTTTGTTTCTGGATATTGCTCTAGGTTATAGTAGGCAAGGAGCTGACGTGCATCTGAGGGTGAGTTTTCATTGATTACGGTATTTGCATTGGCGCGAATGGGAAGCATAATCCATGAGGAAAACCCGAGTAAAACAAAGAGTAAACTCAGCACAGCTGTGTTGAGGTTGATGTATTTTTTTTGACGGGTATACTTTAGCGAAAAATAAAAGAAAACAAGAAACAATATACCGGTAATGATGGTTCCACTATTGAAGGGAAGATTCATTTGATTCACAAAAAAAACTTCCATTTTACCAAATAAGGCCAAGGTAGAGGGTAACAATAATTTAAAAATGAATAGGAGAATTGCAACAGAAACCACATTTGCTCTGATAAAATTTTTGACGGTTACCTTCTCCGTATTTTTAAAGAAGTACAGCATCCCGATGGCCGGAATGGTGAGCAGTCCCATAAAATGAACACCAAAAGAGAGCCCAATGACAAAAGCAATGAGGAGCAACCAGCGATCTCCGCGAGGGGTGTTCATTTCCCTTTCCCAACGCAAGGCGAGCCAGAACAAGATCGATAAAATACAGGTAGCCATGGCATAGACCTCTGCTTCAACGGCATTGAACCAAAAGCTATCGGAAAAGCAAAAGGCCAAGGCACCAACGGCTGCACTTCCAAAAAAAGCAATGGCCTCTTTGGGAGAATCAATTTTTTTGAAGGAGGGGAGTTTCCGTAAAATTAAGGTCAAACTTAAGTATAAAAACAGAATGGTAAATGCACTGCTAAAGACCGACATCAAGTTGACCATTAGCGCAACTTTTTCGGCACTGGTGGCAAAGAGGGCAAAGAAAGCTCCCATCATTTGAAAGAAAGGCGCTCCAGGTGGATGACCTACTTGTAGTTTAGCCGAGGTAGCAATATATTCTCCTGCATCCCAAAAACTAGCAGTGGGCTCAACGGTTAGACCAAAGGTTAAAAGAGCGATGCTAAAGAGTGTTCCTGCAACAATGCGGTTCCAAAAAATGAGTTGTTCGGTTGTCATAGTAAGGCCTTATTGGCTACGAAAATACGGATTCTATGTGGAATTTTCTGACCTTTTAACAAAAGCTATTTTTGACCAGTTTATATTTTTTCAAAAAGGCCAAGTGCTTTGTTTTTTTTGACTTCATTCCATTTGAAATACTGTCCTTGCATGGTAATATATACATTGTGGGACAAGGTTTGTGAAAAGGCAAGGGCGCAGCCCAAATTAAAGAAACCATCGGAAGAACTCCCAAAAGCATAGGGAATCATGGCTCCTGTCAATAAAATGGTTTTTTCTAACTTTAGTTTAGCCAAACGTTTTGCTGTTTCTGTCATGGTGTCTGTTCCGTGCGTAATTACAATGGCTTTTGCAGAACTAGAAATACATGTATTTTCTATCTTTTGTAGGTCTTCTTCTGTAAATTCTAGACTATCTTTCAATAACAATGGTGTAATATGTATTGGAAGTGCACATCGACTTCGCTCCAGCATTTTAGGAATGTGGGTGTGTTCAAAAAATAATTTTCCATTGATATGGTCATAGGTTTTGTCAAAGGTTCCTCCTGTTACGATTAACTGAATCATAGTCCATGTTTTTTAGCAAAAGTAAGTTTATAAAATTTCATTGAATTAATTTAGTACAAATAAAAACTTTAATTAAATTTGCACCGCTATTGGCCCATGGTGTAACTGGCAACACATCTGATTTTGGTTCAGAAGAGTCTAGGTTCGAGCCCTAGTGGGCCAACTGTATTAAAGCCCTCTGTACTTCAGAGGGCTTTTTTAATGGGTCGTATGATTGAT
>CAJQKN010000120.1 GCA_905478905.1 uncultured Flavobacteriaceae bacterium
ACAAAGCACAACTGAAGTTATGGGAGTAGTCGCCAAACAATCTTTTTATAATGCACTGAGTGTTATACTTGCTTTTGGGATAGGAGCAATCAATACCGTTGTTTTTTATCCCCGCTTCATGGGGGAGGAACTATACGGAATAATATTGATCCTTTTGGCAGAATCCAATATTCTGCAGCCCATTTTTTCCTTTGGTTTGCAGCATGCAGTAATCAAGTATTTTACCGCAGCAAGTTCCCGAAAAGAGCGGGACAAGCTTTTGCTTTTTTCTCTCTTTATACCCTTATTAATTATTCTCCCAAGTGGTTTTATCTTTTTCGGGAATTACGATCAGATAGCCGCCTATTTATCCACCCAGAACCCTGAAGTGGCAACTTTCACCTACCTCATTTTCGTTATTGCTGTTTCTACGGCCTATTTTGAAATCTTTTACAGTTGGTCAAGGGTGCAAAAGAAGACCATCGTTGGTAATTTTTTAAAGGAAGTTTACCAGCGTGTTATGATTACGCTATTGCTTCTGGCCTATGTATTTCAATGGGTTGATTTCAATGGTTTTATCATAGGGCTAATTGTTGGGTACTACCTGCGTTTGGCCATCATAGTGGGCTATAGTCTATGGCTGTATTGTCCGCGCATTTATTTTGAATTTCCGGAAAACAACAAACAGCTCTGGACTTATATTCTCTTGATATTTTTGTCCGCCTTTGGGGCCAGTGTAATTATTGATATTGATGCTGGGATGCTGGGTAAAATGGTGGATGAAAAATATGTAGCCTATTATAAAGTAGCCATCTTTATCGCTGCAATTATTGAAGCACCTGTTCGGGCTTTACTTCAAATCGTAAGTCCTTTGGTGGCAGAGGCACTCAATCAGGAAAACGACAAAGAATTAGCCTCCTTGTTGAAGAAAAGTGGGACCAATCTTTTGTTGGTTTCAGGTTTATTTTTTGTTCTGATCAATGCCAATATCAACGATTTATACGCATTTATTTATTATTTGAATGGGGAGGAAGGTTTTGCATTGGCCATTCCCGTAGTTTTCATCATTTCAATCACAAAATTATTTTCAGCCTCTACAGGCTGTTTGAACAATATCATTACCAATTCCAAGTATTTTTATGTTGTCCCAATTTTTTCGATCGGATCTGCCATTGCCGTGGTGTTTTTGAACATTTATTTCATAGAGAAATTGGGCTTTATCGGGGCTGCAGTTGCTACCTTAATCGTCATTTCAATCTTTAATGCGTTAAAGCTGCTCTTTGTAGCACGAACCTTTAAAATAAGCCCCTACGGAAAGGAAACACTCTATTTACTCGGAATTATAGGAGGGACTTATGTTCTTTTTTTATGGGTATCATTACCTTTTACTGCCTTTCTAAATCTTGGTATAAAATGTACTGCTATATGCTTGGTGTATTTAATGATTTGTTACCAGTTAAAACTATCGAATACGGTAAATGAGTTTCTTGAAACATTCTTCAAAAAATTAAGGTCTACCTTTTAGAGAGATAGACCTTAACCAAACAAAATCATAGAAACCAAAATAATCTAACTTATGAAAAATCAAATCATAAATTTAAGTTCAATTATTGTGCCAAAAATTGTTAGTTTGGCTTTGTCTCTTTATAATCAAGCGTTTAGCTTTTCTTTTAAATAGTTGCCTGTATAGGAATTTTTTATTTCTGCAATTTCTTCTGGGGTGCCTTCTCCCACAAGTGTTCCTCCATGCTGTCCTCCTTCAGGACCCAAATCAATGATGTGGTCTGCACATTTAATCAAATCCATATTATGCTCTACCACAATCAAAGAATGTCCTTTTTCTAACAAAGCTTCAAATGAAGTAAGGAGTTTTTTGATGTCATGAAAATGCAAACCAGTGGTGGGTTCATCAAAGATAAAGAGGATCTTGTCGCGATGTTCTCCTTTACCAATAAAAGAAGCAAGCTTAATGCGCTGCGCTTCTCCACCAGATAGGGTGGCAGATGATTGCCCCAAGGCGACATAGCCAAGACCCACACGTTGGAGTGGAACTAGCTTTCGTGCTAATTTTGTTTGCTTGTGCAATTCGAAAAAGGCAATTGCATCGTCTACAGTCATATCCAAAATTTGATCGATAGATTTGTCTTCAAACAAAACTTCGCGAACTTCTTTTTTAAAGCGTTTCCCTTTGCAGTGCTCACAGGCTAAAATTACATCAGCCATAAACTGCATTTCTATGGTCACACTTCCTTCTCCCTTGCAGGCATCACAACGTCCGCCATCAACATTAAATGAAAAATGTTTGGGTTGAAAACCACGTGCTTTTGATAAAGATTGGTGTGCAAAAAGTGAACGAATCTCATCATAGGCTTTGATGTATGTTACAGGGTTTGATCGCGATGATCGTCCAATAGGGTTTTGATCAATGTATTCAACCTGCTTAATAGTCGAGAAATCTCCTTCAAAACCGTCGAATTGACCTGGTTTTTCTACAAAAACGTCTAAATGTCGCTGTAATGCGGGATAAAGTATTTTCTTCACCAATGTGCTTTTACCGCTTCCCGAAACCCCTGTTATTGCAGTAAAACAGTTCAATGGAATGGATACATTAATGTTTTTTAAATTATTCTCTCTTGCTCCTGTTATTCGGATTTGGTTCTTACTTTTCCGTCGTTTGCTAGGAACTTCAATTTTCATTGTTCCATTGAGGTATTGTGCAGTGAGGGTCTTCTTCTTTATAATCTCATCGAAACTACCTTGTCCAACAACTTCTCCACCAAGCGTTCCAGCTTCGGGTCCAATATCAATAATTTCATCGGCGGCACGCATAATTTCTTCATCATGTTCAACAACAATTACGGTGTTGCCCAGGGCTTTGAGTTTATGAAGGATGTGAATTAGCCGTTCATTATCTCGTGAGTGAAGACCAATGCTCGGTTCATCAAGAATATACATAGACCCTACTAGACTACTCCCCAAAGAAGTAGCCAAGTTTATTCGCTGGGATTCTCCTCCCGAGAGACTATTGGATTTTCTGTTTAGGGTCAAATAGCCCAAGCCAACATTTTGCATAAAGGACAAGCGCGAATTTATTTCAACAAGTAAGCGTCGAGCGATTTCGTGTTGCTGCTCATTTAAAGTTAGTTTATCAAAAAAATGGGCTAAGTCATCCAAGGAAAGATGCATCAAATCGGGTAAACTCTTACCGTTAATTTTTACATAGGCAGTTTCGGGACGTAATCTAGTGCCGTTACAGGCGTCGCATTTGGTTTTTCCACGATAGCGAGATAACAAAACACGATTCTGAATTTTGTAGTTTTTCTTTTCCAGTTTATTGAAAAAGGCATGTAGACCTGCAAAATATGAATTGCCTTTCCAAACCAGTGCTTTCTGTTCTTCTGTCAATTCAAAATAAGGTTTGTGTAATGGAAAATCAAATTGATAGGCATTATTGACCAAATCTGAATAGTATTTTTTAAAACCGCTTCCTCGCCAGGGTGCAATAGCTTCTTCATAGATGGATAAGCCATTATTGGGAATAACTAATTCAGGATCAATGCCAAAGATGTCTCCATAGCCTTCACATTTTTCGCAGGCACCAAAGGGGTTATTGAAGCTAAATAAATGAACATTAGGCTCAACAAAGCTGAGTCCATCTGCTTCAAATTTATTCGAGAATTGGGTGCGTTCTCCTGATTTTAGGTTCAATAAGTCACAGTACCCATCGCCTTCAAATAAAGCAATATCTACTGCATCTGAGAGTCGATTTTTAAAATCCTCATCGTTTTGACGAACAATGATTCGGTCTACAATTAATTCATAGTCTTTGGGAACGCTTCCGTTTAATTCATCCAACCGGAGGGTGCTACCATTGGCATAAATTCTTGCATATCCTTGTTGAATAAGCATGGCAATGACTTCTTTTTGGGTGCGCTTTTCATGTGTTTTGGGAGTGGTTAACAAGAGGTATTTACTGTTTTCCTCTTGTTTAAGGATAAAGTCGACCACATCGCTTACATTATCTTTTGTTACTTTTTTATTAGAAATGGGGGAGTAGGTTTCTCCAACACGTGCAAAGAGCAGTTTTAAATAGTCATAAATTTCAGTTTTGGTACCAACGGTAGATCTTGGATTACTTGCATTTACTTTTTGCTCAACAGCAATTGCAGGCGCGATACCTTTTATTTGGTCAACCTTGGGTTTGTTTAATCGACCCATGAATTGTCGGGCATAGGAGGAAAGACTTTCTACATAACGGCGCTGACCTTCTGCATACAGTGTGTCAAAGGCCAAGGAGGATTTTCCTGAACCAGATAGCCCTGTTATGACCGATAATGAATTGCGTTTTATAGCTACATCTATATTTTTTAAGTTGTGCAGTTTAGCGCCCAATATGATGATATAGTCTTTAGGAGATAATTGTTTAATTTCTTTCATGTGAAAATTGAAGCCCTAAATATACGAATATCTCCTCTGGGAAAATCAAATCTTTGCTTTTCAAGCAATAAATTTAAAAGATTTGAGTTTACATTTATTTTTTGTATATTTGTATAACAAAGAAAAAGCCTATATACAATTTTACTTATAATAATTAACGGTTTTTAATTCCCCAGCAATGGGTTAAGTAATATTTATATGGAAACACAACTTCAATCTCTCGACGATGCTTCTTTGGTTCAACTTTACGTCAGTGGAAATGAAAGAGCTTTAGAAACGCTTGTCCTTCGACACAAAGCAAAGATTTACAATTTTATTTATTCCAAAGTTTACGATCGCGACTCCTCTGAAGATATTTTTCAAGAAACCTTTATCAAGGTCATTAAAACCCTTAAACGCGGTGTTTATAATGAAGAAGGGAAGTTCCTTCCTTGGGTAATGAGAATTGCTCATAATTTAGTGATTGACTTTTTTAGAAAGAACAACCGTATCCCCACCTTTGACAATAAAGATGAATATGATATCTTTCAATTGATTGGTGATGGTAATCCTAACGCTGAAAATGTAATGATCAAAGAGCAGGTTGTTGAAGACTTGCAAAAACTTATTGTTGAATTACCAGAAGATCAAAAAGCTGTATTGACAATGCGTTTATACAAAGACATGAGTTTCAAAGAAATAGCCGAAACAACAGGGGTAAGCATCAATACCGCTTTAGGAAGAATGCGCTATGCCATCATTAATTTACGTAAATTAATTGATGAGCATCAAATAATTTTATCGGCCTAGTATACGTTTTGTTTTTTTTTGTCGTTCTATATAGAAAGCAACTGTATGGAAAAATTTTACTCAAACGACAATGATTTTTTAGCTGAAGGTCCAAGTGATTTGACCATTAAACGTATTCTGGCCTATTCAAAAGCAATGGAAAACACTTCCAAGTCTGTGATTGAAAAAGAAGAGGAACAAGCTTAATTTTTTTTCTTGTAGTATTCTGTCAAAACTGATTTTCTTCCAATTGTTTTGGTTATGACATCCTTTTCCAAATCCCAGCCGCGTGCTGGAGAATATTCCCTCCCATACCAAATTATTTGAAGGTGTAAGTCATTCCAGCTTTCTTCAGGAAATAAGCGTTTAGCATCGCGTTCAGTCTGCACAACATTTTTGCCATTAGACAGGCCCCATCGATACATTAGCCGATGAATATGGGTGTCTACCGGGAAGGTTGGAATCCCAAAGGCTTGTGCCATGACAACAGCTGCCGTCTTGTGCCCAACAGCAGGTAAGGCTTCCAATTCTTCATAGGTCTTGGGGACTTGACCATGGTGTTTATCTAATAGAATATGTGATAATCCATGAATTCCTTTTGACTTCATTGGCGATAATCCAACGGGTCGAATGATGTCTCGAATTTCGTCAACACTCAATTGAATCATTTCTGCTGGTGTTTTTGCACGGGCAAAAAGCAATGGGGTAATCTTATTTACACGTACATCAGTGCTTTGGGCAGATAGTAGAACAGCAATCAAAAGCGTATAGGGATCAGTATGGTCTAATGGAATTGGAATTTCTGGATACAAGGCATTAAGTGTCTTTAGCACAAATTCTGTTTTTTCTTTTTTGGTCATTCTTTTTTTCTTCCTATTTGCTTTTGTAATTTAGAAAAAAAATAAGTTATGACACCATTAAAAGTAGGGGATAAGGTTCCCGCATTTTCTGTTACAGATGATAGAGGAAATAGCCAATCATTGAGCGATTATTCAGGAAAAAAATTAGTTGTTTTTTTCTATCCAAAAGCCAATACACCGGGTTGTACTGCTGAGGCATGCGATTTACGTGATCATTATAAAGAATTACTTGATGCAGGTTATTCTCTTCTTGGTGTTAGTGCAGATAGTGAAAAGAAACAGCGAAATTTCTCCGCTAAATATGATTTACCCTTTCCTTTATTGGCCGATGAAGATAAGGAAGTGATCAATGTATTTGGGGTTTGGGGTTTGAAAAAATTCATGGGTAAAGAATACGACGGTATTCACCGTATGACTTTTATTATCAATGAAGAAGGTGTTGTAGAGCGAGTCATTGAAAAAGTAAAAACAAAGGAGCACGCTGCGCAAATACTCAACTAGTATATGCTATGTTTTACTATATAAAGCATGAACAAATAAATTAGTGATCCTCAAATCTTCGTCAAATTTTTTAGGCGGTTTACCGAAAATAAAATAAGCTGGCATAAAGAATACACTGGTTGAGACGACTATTCCTCGGTATAGCCAAACATTTCATTATCCCTGATCAATTCTGCAATCCCATTGGGAAGATGCTCCTCCCAGTGGGCATCATTGTCTTTGATCTGTTTCAATATCTTGCGTGAAAAAATGGCCAAATAGCGTTCATCATAATCAAATATATCGATTACTTTCCCGTTGTATTTAAAGAATTTATAGAAGTCTTTCATTCGAGGATGCAACTTCAAATTTGTGCTATTGATGATTTGATTTTTCTCATCTTTCATGGGATATAGATAAATTTTAAGATTGTTGTAAAACATCTTCCCAAAGGCTTCCAAGATACCCCCGCCTAAATCTTCATAATAATATTCGTCGAATATTTCGACAAAGTTGTTGACACCCATACTAAGTCCCAATTGCTTTTTGGTGTATTGCGCCAAATAATCAACGAGTTTATAGTACTCTTTGAAATTTGAAATCATCACGATATGGCCAAGTGAACAAAGTAATTTGGCACGATCCATAAAATCTTTTTCATCAATTTCTCCTTCTGCACGAAGGTTGGAAAGGGTAATTTCAAAGATGACAACAGTTTTGTCTTCTTCAACTTCTGGTTCTTGGATAAAGGCATCGAGTGCCTTTTCAAACATGTCAATGTTTACCATAGTAACAGGACGAAAACTTCCGCGTAAGGTGAGAATATTTTTTTTGTATAATTCTCGAGCAGGTAAAATATTATTCCCTTCTGGGTTAAACATTACCGCATCTGTCATTCCATTTTTCACCAACTGTAAACTCATCAATCGATTGTCTACATCTTCGAATAAAGGACCTTTAAAATTTATGGTGTCAATCTCTATGGCATCTTTATCTATGTGATCGTATAAGTATTTGAGTAATTTTTTTGGTTCGTTGTTTTTGTAAAAGGCACCGTAGATCAAGTTGACCCCAATCATTCCTAACACTTCTTGCTGCAATCGTGCTTCGGTTTGGTGAAAACGCACATGTAAGGTAATTTCACTAAAATCGTCTTCAGGTGTTGTTTGAAAACGGATTCCCATCCATCCATGTCCTTTGAATTTTTTAGCGAAATCAATGGTGGTTACGGTGTTTGCATAGGTAAAAAACATCTTATTGGGATTGTCTTCTCTTGGAATACGATCAACCAATAATTTCATTTCGTGTTTCAGCATTTTATCCAAGCGAGGTTCAGTGACATATCGATTGTCGTCTTCTTCTCCATAGATGTTGTCACTGAAATTTTTATCATAAGCACTGATGGTTTTTGCTATGGTACCCGATGCACCACCTGCCCTAAAAAAATGCCTAGCAACTTCTTGCCCGGCCCCAATTTCCGCAAAGGTTCCATAAATATACTTGTTGAGATTGATGCGCAGCGCTTTAGCTTCGATTGAGGGTCTGTTCTCTAATTCGATTTCTCCAGGAAGTTTGATAGACATATACGAAAAGTTAGTTTTTCAAATCTACAAAGATTGTGCAATTAAAAGACAAAGTTTACCTTTGAAAAACATGCTTAAAATCACATTTTTGGGAACAGGAACTTCGCAAGGGATTCCAATCATCGGGAGCAAGCACCCTGTATGTCTAAGCGACAACCCAAAAGACAAGCGATTAAGGGTGTCAATTGCAATTGAATGGGAGGATTATTTTTTTGTCATTGACTGTGGTCCAGATTTTCGTCAACAGTTATTACGAATAAATCCACCTCGATTGGACGGTATACTCTTTACCCACGAACATGCAGATCACACGGCTGGGATGGACGACATTCGCCCTTTTTTCTTTCGTCAGGGGAATATTGATTTATATATGACAACTGACGTCCACGCTTCTTTAAAGCAGCGTTTTGGGTACATCATAAACGATGACAATAAATATCCGGGAGCTCCCTCGGTCAATGTTAATCACATAAACAAAATAAGTCCATTTGTCTTAAAAAATAAAACAGTTATTCCCATTGAGGTAATGCATCATAAACTCCCAGTAATGGGCTATCGATTTGATGATTTTGCTTATTTGACCGATGTTAAGACCATTGCAGCCGAAGAGAAGGAGAAACTGCTTAGATTAGACATTCTCGTCTTAAATGCACTTCGAATCGATCCTCATCCTTCGCATTTAAATTTAGAAGAAGCACTTGCTTTGATTGATGAATTAAAACCAAAACGTACTTATTTAACCCATATAAGCCATTTGCTTGGTTTTCATAATGAAGTTCAAGCTTCTTTGCCCAAAAATGTTTTTCTAGCCTATGATACCCTTCAACTAACAACAAGCTAATGAAATCAAAAATTTTTATTTATCTCTTTGTGTTTACCGCTCTTATTCTTGTTTTTCAATTGGTCAATAGCAGTAAGGTAGTGAACTATCAAGTTGAAATAATTAAGGAAAAGATAGCACGAATAGATACCCTCAAGCAGCAACTCGATCAAAGCGAGCAAGCCTATGCTGAAGATGTGTATTTTTCATTGGATCGGAATGAAGAAGCCATGGCCTATTTTGAAGACTTGTATATTGACGACCTGATCTCACGGATCAAGGATAAGGTTTATGATAGTAATGCAGTGAAAGGCAGCAATCCTTTGGTGCCCTTTAGCGGCTCAGAAGCTAAATTTTTGATCAATAAAGTCAAAGTATTGAATCATAAATGGCTTATTGCTGATTTTTCGGATGGCACCTATTGGGGGGAGTTATGGATTCAGTATGCTGTTGAGGGGGGTAACATTCGTTTGGAAGTAAAAGATTATCTTTTATATCCAACGAATTAAGGATTTGCCTTTAGCCAAGTTATTAAATCGGTGAAATTTTCGGGCACAATACCATGTCCAGCTTCATATTCTCTGTAGTCAATTTTGATGGGTAGATGTTTGATTGATTCAATTCCTTCTCGAGCCCACTCTACAGGTATGGTAGGGTCTTGTATTCCGTGACTGCTAAAACAGCGCAAGTTTTCTAGGCCTTGAGCGGCAAAGGTGAAAAGATCCGAATTAACATAACCACTTAGCGCAATTATCTTGTCGAACTTATCAGGATGTCCTAACCCTAGCGCCCAACTTAAAATAGCTCCTTGACTAAAACCAAGTAGCGATACTTTTTTATCCCCCAATGAAAACTGTTTTAGATGGAAGTCAATATTGTGCAGTATGATTTTCTGAGCTGCAATAGCTTCCCCATCATCACTCCATTTTTTTTGGTCTTGATCAAAATGGATAGAATACCATGCAAAGCCACCAAAATCAAGGGATATAGGAGCCCGAAGTGAAATGACTAAATAATCGTCTGGTAAATAATTGGCAAAAGAAAACAAGTCTTCTTCATGACTACCATATCCGTGCAATAAAAATAAAACAGGAGGATTGGATGCCATAATCATTGGCTTACGCACTCTATAATCAAGAATTATTGCAGAGGAATCACTCATTAAACCATATATTTATTTCCATGAATACTCCCATACACCTTTCCTTGGGTAGTCTGTCCTATGAAAATACAGTTCTTTGCAGTTGAGTAAATATTTTCTTCCCCAAAATTGGATGATCCATCTGGCGTAAAAAGGCTTAAGCAGGCCTTCTCTCCCAATTGAATCGTATGGTTTTGCACGCCAAAACGTTCTTTTCCTTTGGTCAGGAGCTGGATCGTCTTTTCAAGTGGAAAGAGTGTCATTAAAACACCAAACATGGCTTCTAAACCAATTGTTCCTGGAGTAGCATGCTCAAATTCAACGTGTTTTAGTTCTTTGTTCAATGGTTGATGATGGGAAGTAATCATATCAATTGTACCATCCAACAAACCTTCTTTCAGTGCAGTCTGATCTTCATTTGTTCTAAGAGGCGGTATTAATTTGGCATTGGTATCGAAACCTATGATTTGTTCTTCTGTATAACATAAATTTGCTAAAGCAACACTACAACTAATATCTAACCCATTTTTTTTGGCCTCACGAATTAAGGCAACACTTTCTGCTGATGAAATACAAGGGATATGTAGTTTCCCACCAGTGTAGGATAAAACGTGTAGATCACGATTGATTTGCAGTGTCTCGTTGATTACTGGAATTCCTGAAAGGCCTAGTTTAGTACTCACTTCTCCCTCGTGTGCAACACCCGTTACACCTATTCGATTGTCGTTTGGAGTGGATATCAGTAGGGCACCAAAACCTTGTGCATAGAGTAAGGCTGTTTTTAATAATTCTGGGTTTTTGATCGGGTGAAGGAAATCACCAAATGCTGCTGCTCCATTGTTCTGTAAGTCATAAAATTCAGTCAATAATTTCCCTTCTTGCCCTTTGCTAAAAGACCCAATTGGGTGGAGAGCTGTCGGGGAATTCGTCCTGTATTTCTTCAATTGCACAACGGCAGATTGAGCATCGACTCTTGGATTAGTTTCCGGTTCCAATGCAATATCAGTAAATCCACTCAATGCGGCTGTTTTAAGGCCGTTTTCTAGGGTTTCACGTTCTTCATAGCCTGGTTCACCAAAGCAAACACTGGAGTCGAACCAACCCATAGAGACATGTAAATTATCTTTTTTAATGACCTTATCCGCCTCGAAGGATAAATTTATACCAATTTGTTCAAGAATTCCGTTGCAAATATATAGATCGAATTGTTGTAAATGGAAAGCACCTTTGGGATCTATGATGGTGGCATTTTTAAGAAGAATTTTCATCTATGCTTTCGCTTTCCTTGATTGGAACAAAAATACAAAAACTTCGCTTTGTTTTACACTCATTTTGTGGAAGGATTAAAAATCTTCAAAAACACCCAATCCAAAAAGTGCAAAATCATATTTTACAGGATCTTCAACATCCATTGAGCGTAAGGCAGTGTCTAGTTCTACCAGCGCCTTTCCATCATTTTGTTTTCTTTTTAGTAAACCCAATTTACGCGCAACATTCCCGGAATGAACATCAAGGGGGCAGGATAATTGTTTTGGATAAAGTGTTTTCCAAAGACCAAAGTCCACTTCTTTTTTCGAAGAGCGTATCATCCAACGAAGGAACATGTTGATGCGTTTGGCAGCAGACCCTTTTAAGGGATCAGAAACATGTTTTTGGGTCCTTGGGGGGTGGGGAAGCGCGAAAAATGTTTTTTTGAAGGCATGAATTGCGGTTTGTAAATTATTGTCCTGCGCATGTGCTGAAAAAAGCTGTTCTAGTCCACTGTACTGGGTATAGACATGGCGTAAGGCTTGAATGAAATAGCGCAAATCTTCCGCATTGAATGTGCGATGAACAAAGTCATCAAAACGATTTAAATCCTTTTGTTCATGATGCATGATAAAATCATAGGGAGAATTATCCATAAGGCGCATCATTTTATTTCCATTATTAATGATGCTCTTTCGATTACCCCAGGCAATGGTAGCTACTAAAAAGCCGCTAATTTCAATGTCTTCTTTGGACGAAAATTGATGAGGGATCTGAATTGGGTCAGCCTCCAAAAATGAAATGGATTCATATTTGGCAGCCTTTTCATCCAAAAATGATTTTATTTCTGATCGATTCATGCAACTATTTCTCCGTCGACCAACTCAATCGTTCTATCAGCCATTTTGGCTAATTCCTTATTGTGCGTAACAATGACAAAGGTTTGTCCAAGTTCATCCCTAAGTTTAAAAAAAAGCTCGTGAAGTTTTTCGGCATTATGTGAGTCTAAGTTTCCACTTGGTTCGTCGGCAAAAATAATGGCCGGACTATTCATGAGTGCCCGGGCTACTGCTATGCGCTGTTGCTCGCCTCCAGATAGACTGTTTGGTTTGTGGTCAACACGATGGTCAACACCAAGCAATGTTAAGAGTTCAAGAGCTCTTTGTTTTACTTTTTTTCCACTTTTACCTTGAATCATTGCGGGCATCATAACATTTTCCAAACCCGAAAATTCGTCGAGTAACTCATGAAACTGGAAAATGAATCCAAGCGATTGATTTCTGAAATTGGCCAACTGCTTTGAATTCAGGTCAAGTACATTGGTACTTTGAATTCGTAAGCTTGTGGTGGAGTTCTTGTCTGGAGAAATTAGTGTTCCTAATAATTGTAAAAGAGTGGTTTTACCGGCACCAGAGGGACCAATGATTGCAACAATCTCTCCTTTGTTTATTGAAATATCTACACCTTTTAATACGCATAATTCTCCGTAGGTTTTTGATAAATCTTTAGCGCTAATGATTGACTCCATGGACTGCAAATTACACTATTTTAAAAAATAATTTTCCTGCTTATCATTTTTTTATTGCCTAATTCTTTCCACTAAGGAATAATGGTCAAACAAGTGCGTTTTCTTAATTTATTATGATTAACTTAGTGATATTGAATGAATGATACTACTATAGCATATTTAGCCGGAGGCTGTTTTTGGTGTACAGAAGCCATGTTTCAACGTTTAAAGGGCGTTAATTCAGTTGTTTCGGGTTATATGGGAGGAGAAATCAAGAATCCTGCTTACAGAGAAATTTGTACAGGCAGAACCGGGCATGCAGAAGCGATTCAACTTAGTTATGAGCCTTCAATTATCTCCTATAAAGCGCTATTGCATGTATTTTTCGCCACCCACGATCCAACAACCCTGAACCAACAAGGAAATGATAAAGGAACGCAATATAGATCGGCTATATTCTATGTGAATGAATCCCAAAAATTAACCGCAGAAGAGGTGATTAAAGAGCTTCAAACGACAACGTTTGATTCACCTATTGTAACTGAAGTAGTTGCGGAAGTGCCTTTCTATTCTGCGGAAGAAGAACATCAAAACTATTATAATCAACACAGCGAACAAATGTATTGTAGCTATGTAATCAATCCTAAATTGGCAAAGCTTAAAGAATCCTTTAGCCATTTATTACTTTAACATCTAATGAATAACAATTTTAATATTGACACTCTCCCAGTAATTGAAACAATGAAAGAACATTTTTTAGAAATCATTCAACTTCTTGGTGAGAATACTGATCGTGAGGGCTTGCTAAAAACACCTGAGCGTGCATCAAAAGCGATGAAGTTTCTAACAAAGGGTTATGAAATGGATCCCAAACAAATTTTGCAAAGCGCCATGTTCAAAGAAAATTACAATGAAATGGTTATTGTAAAAGACATTGAATTGTATTCCTTGTGTGAACATCATATGTTACCTTTTTTTGGAAAAGCACATATCGCCTATATCCCCAATGGTCAAATTGTTGGCTTGAGTAAAATCCCACGTGTTGTCGATGTTTTTTCTCGTCGCTTACAGGTTCAAGAGCGTTTAACAGAGGAAATATTAAACTGCATCAATGATACACTTCAGCCAGAGGGAGTAGCTGTAGTTATTGAGGCTTCACATATGTGCATGATGATGCGCGGTGTGCAAAAACAAAATTCAACCACGACTACTTCTGGTTTCCGAGGTACCTTTAAGGAAAGGGATACCCGAAATGAATTTTTAAAATTGATTACTTCGAAGTCTTTTTAAGCTTCTGGGAAAAACCGCTTAAAACCCATTCTGCGTAATATCTTCTTTTCAAATTCCCAAAAAAACGAGAATTGAAAGAAGACCGCTCCAAACAAAATTAGCAGGACTTGATACAAAGGAAAAATGACAAGTAGGCGAATTATCCAATAGAGAAAACTACCAAGAAATAAATCACCAAAAGCATCAGGATGTAAGCCAATATAGTCCAGAAATGGACGGGCAACCTTAACCGATGAAGAGCCCGTTAGCCCAAAGACAATAAAAACAATAAGCAGTTGCTTGTTGGAAACTATACCCCATTTGGCTTTTAAACGATCAAAATATCCCATTAGGCTAATAGTGCACTAATTTGATCAGCTAGTTCAACCCCAATGCGGTCTTGCGCTTCAAGTGTAGCTGCACCAATATGCGGAGTCAACGATACCTTTGGGTGCATTAAAACTTGTACAGCAGGTTTTGGTTCTTCCTCGAATGTATCTAAACCAGCAAAGGCTAATTTTCCACTATCCAAGGCCTTCAATAGGGCTACTTCGTCAATTACTCCCCCGCGGGCAGCATTTATAAGAGCAGCTCCATCTTTCATTTGGTTGAATTGTGCTTCACCAATGACGTATTCTTTTTGCGCAGGAACATGCAAGCTAATAAAGTCTGCTTCTGCCAAAACACTTTCAACGGATTGTGTTTTAACTTCAACATCCAAGCTTTGTCCATTGAACAAGGAAAGCTTAATGGTCGCTTTCTCCATAAACCGATCTGCTGCAATAACATTCATCCCTATGCCTAAACCAATTTTTGCGGCTTCTTGACCAATACGTCCAAAACCAATAATTCCCAAGGTTTTTCCACGAAGCTCAACTCCTTTTGCGTAAGCTTTCTTCAATCCTTTGAAATTACTTTCACCTTCTAGAGGCATATTGCGATTACTGTCGTGTAAAAAACGTACTCCGCCATATAAATGGGCAAAGACCAATTCAGCAACAGAAGCAGAGGATGCAGCAGGGGTATTAATTATATGTCGACCTTGCTCACGTGCATAATCTACATCGATATTATCCATACCAACACCACCACGACCAATGATTTTTAGTCCAGGACAAGCATCAATCAATTCTTTTCGTGCTGTAGTTGCGCTTCGCACCAATAAAACGACGATGTTATTTTCGTTGATATAATTGATTAACTGCTCTTGAGCTACATTGGTTGTAATTACGTTAAATCCGTTGGCTTCTAGAGCGTCAATTCCGCTTTGTGAGATACCGTCGTTGGCTAAAATATTCATTATAAAGTTTTTTCAAATTTTTGCATGATGTCCACGAGTAATTGGACACTTTTTAGGGGCAGGGCATTGTAGATAGAAGCACGATAACCACCAACATCTCTGTGCCCCTTGATTCCACTTATATCAGCTGCTGTCCATAGTGCATCAAAAGCTGCTCCATCTATGCCTTCGGCTAAGTTGAACGTTGCATTCATATAGCTGCGGTCTTCTTTGGCAGCAAATCCAACAAAAGCCGTATTGCGATCAATTTCATCGTAAACTAATTTCGCTTTAGTTTCATTGTGTTTTTGAATGGCCTTGATACCACCTTGATTTTTTAACCATTCAAGTGTTAGCATTGAGGTATATACTGGAAAAACTGGAGGTGTGTTGAACATACTCCCTTTGGCTGCATGAATAGCATAGCTCATCATGGAGGGAACATCATCATTCATTTTCTCCAATAAGCTATCTTTTACTATAACGAGGGTTGTTCCTGCTGGTCCCATATTCTTTTGAGCACCTGCATAGAATAAATCAAAGGCAGCGTAATCCAATTCACGTGAAAATATATCAGAACTCATGTCAGCGATTAAGGGGACCTCTGTTTGCGGTAAAGCATGAAATTGTGTTCCAAAAATAGTGTTGTTGGTCGTGATGTGTAGGTAATCCAAATCGGCCGGTATTTTCACTCCCTTTGGAATATAATTGAAGTTCTTTTCTTTTGAAGAGGCAATTTCAATTACTTCCCCATAGCGTTTAGCTTCTTTAATTGCCTTGTCTGACCATGCGCCTGTATTGATATAGCCTGCTTTTGATTTCATCAAATTCATGGCAGTCATCAAAAACTGAGTGCTTGCTCCTCCTTGTAAAAATAAAGCTTGGTATCCTTTACCTTCTAAACCAGTTAGTTCGAGTGCTAATTTTTGTGCACGATCCATGATGGCAATAAATTCCTTACTGCGATGAGAAATTTCGATAAGTGATAAACCAATACCATCGAGTTCTTGCACTGCAGCCGATGCTTGCTTCATTACAGTCTCTGGAAGTATGGATGGTCCAGCACTAAAATTGTGTTTTTTCATAGCTTTTATTTACACGACAAATATCATCATATCTCTTCAAAGAATACATGTGAATTTGCTAATTTTTAAAGGTGTTTTCAACAAATTACTCACAATCCTAATAAAAAATGTATTGGATCAACACCATCGGCATAGTCCCATAAAAACGGCGACTGTGCCGCTCCAAGTGGAATCGTATTTTCAATGGGTAAAGCACTACTGATACACTGTATTTCGTCTGCCTGCTTATGGAGTGTTTCTTGAAGGGTGGATAAATCATCGTAATAGGCATAATGCAGACAGGCAACAGGCGAACCAAAAGAATCACTTTCGCGAAGTAACATAAAACCATTGTCCAATAAGTCAAATTCACTCATTAAAAAAACCGCTTTGTTATAATCGTAATTGTTGGCATATTTGGCAGAGTCCATTAAATCGGCATAAGGGTAGAGGGCGACAAAAATGAGGTTGGTGTCATAGCCTCGAGGTAGATATACCTTTGCAATGCTTCGGCAAC
>CAJQKN010000121.1 GCA_905478905.1 uncultured Flavobacteriaceae bacterium
CGGCTTCTGCTTTTTCTGCAGCTACCGATTGGAAAGCCATCAATACACCCCTATCTTCCAAATGAAAATCAAGCTGAGGCAGGGCATCAAAATCATGATATAATTCTTTGCTCAACACATTGATGTTCTTGATAACTTTTAAGGAACGTTGTACATGTTTTTTAGAACAGGAACGCATGAATTTTAATCCCCAATCCATCAAATCTATATCCAAGCGAGGTTTTATATAAAATGGACTTGATGAATTAAACATCCACTTAAGCCCTTTTGTTATCATTCCAGGTGCAGCTAGAGGAACAATATGACTGGGAGTCAAATAGCCTGCATTAACATAGGAGGCTCCGCTGTGCATGGAACTTTTATCGAATACAACGACCTTGTGCCCTTCTTGCTGTAAAAAATAGGCCGTAGATAAACCCACAATTCCTCCACCAATAACAATAACTTTTTTAGCCATATTTATAGTACTTGAAAGCCTTCTACATAAGGATCATTCTTGTCTAAAATTATCGAATTATATCCTGTAATCCTAGCCGACCCCTCTATACTGGGAATCAGTGCTTTTTGGCCTCCAACGGTGGTTTCTTCCTCCACACGACCATTAAAAATTGACCCTATAATACTTTCGTGAATAAAGGAATCGCCCACTTGAAGTTTTCCCTTGCTAAACCATTGTGCCATGCGGGCAGAAGTACCTGTGCCGCAAGGCGAGCGATCTATTGCTTTATCTCCATAAAAAACAGCATTTCGGGCCGTTGCTTCTTGGGAAATTGTTTCTCCGCACCACAAAACATGGCTACAGCCTTTTATGTTTTTGTCTTCGAGATGCTCAATAGTATAGGCTTCATTCACCAATTTACGCAGCGATCGACTCCATTCAATTAATTGGTCGGCAGTATAGTGCTCCAAGCCTTTGAAATTCTGTTGTACATCAATAATGGCGTAAAAATTTCCGCCATAACCAACGTCAAAGTTAATTTCTCCAAGAATGGGATGGTGTATTTTTCCTTCTGTCAATGCTAGATAACTAGGGATGTTTTTAAAGCGAATTGCCGTGACCTTATCCCCTTCTTTTGAATAACTCACTTTCACCAAACCTGCGGGTGTTTCAACACGAACTTTGCCTTCAACTCTGGGTTGAATGAGTTTCTCTTCCAATAAAATTGTCATTGCCCCTATAAGGCCGTGACCACACATGGGCAAACATCCGCTTGTTTCAATGAATAAAATGGCGACATCATTTTCTGGATCACAGGGTTCAAAATAGAAACTTCCACTCATCATGTCATGCCCTCTAGGTTCAAACATGAGTCCTTTTCGGATCCAGTCAAATTCACGCAAAAAATGTAAGCGCTTTTCCATGATGTTTTTTCCCATTAGATTGGGGCGAGGGCTTTTGACCAAACGAACAGGATTTCCTGCTGTGTGCGCGTCTATACAATCAAATATAGGTGCTTTATTCATTGCTTACAGAATTTAAGTAGCGCTCTACTTCTTCTTCCATCAAAGGTAAAGTTAGTGTCCCTTTGCCAAGAATTAGTTCATGAAAGGCGCGAATGTCAAAGCTTTCTCCCAAATCTTCTTCTGCCCTAGTGCGCAATTCTTTGATCTTAAGTTCACCAATTTTATAGGCCAAGGCTTGTCCTGGCCAAGAAATGTATCGATCGATTTCAGTATTTATTTCGTGCAAAGAAAGAGCGGTGTTTTTGGCCATAAAATCAACGGCTTCTTGGCGTGACCAACCAAAGGCGTGGATTCCAGTATCAACCACCAAACGACAAGCTCTCCACATGGAATAGGTTAGCTGTCCAAAGCGTTCAAAGGGTGTGGTGTAAATTCCCATTTCATTGGCAAGCGATTCAGTATAAAGCCCCCAACCTTCTCCGTAGGCCGATAGGTATAAATTGCGCCGAAAAGCAGGAATCGATTCGGATAATTCGGCGTTTAAGGACATTTGCAAATGGTGTCCCGGAACGGCCTCATGTGCTGAAAGCGCAGGTAAAACATATAAGGGTCGACTGGACAAATTGTAGGTATTCACCCAATAATAGCCCGGATCATTACTGTTTGGTGCTGTGGGAATGTATCTCCCTCCCGTATATTTAGGTGCTATAGCAGCGGGTACCGCCGCAACCCCATAGGGTTTTCGTGGAAGGGTTTTAAAAAAGCGTGGCAATTGCTCGTCCAAGCGTTTTGAAATATCTCGAGCACGCATCAATAATTCTTCAGCTGTTTTCGCATAAAATTGAGGGTCACTTCGCAAGAATGTAAAAAAATCGGCAAAGCTGCCCTTAAAATCAACTTCCTTGATGATGTTTTCCATTTCAGCGCGAATGCGGTCTACTTCAAGTAACCCAATGGAATGAATTTCTTTTGCTGTCAGGGTTAAGGTTGTGTAATAAGCAATTCTGTTTTCGTAATAGGCCAAACCATTGGGTGTCTCACTTACGCCAATCGCTGTGCGCGTATGTGGATAATACTCCTCTTCAAAAAAGGTTTTAATTTTTTTGAATGAAGGAATGACAGCCTTCTCCACAAGCTCACGCGCAAGTCGGCGAATACTATCCTGCTCTTTGTTGGAAAAGCTAGAAGGTAATTTGAGGAAAGGAGAAAAATAAAAATTCTCCTCTGCTGTTGGAGTAATGTGTTGTAGATAAGAGTTTTCATATCCTTTGAAAATAACTTGTGGCTGTGAAATTCCCACATCTATTCCCTGCTGAATTAAAGTGATTTGTTGGCTCACAAAAAGTGGGATTGCCTCTAGTAAAGAAATATAGTCAACCACTTCTTCTCTTGTACTTAGGGGCTGAACTTTATATACTAAATCATTGTGGAAACCTGCGTCCGACAAAATAGGATTAAGATGAGTTTGAAATGCATAATCCATCAAATTGTTCTTCAAAATGAATTGTAGCATCTTTAAAGAAGTTTGCTCCTCGGTGCTAAGATTTTCAGCCGGAATTGTGGCTAACTTTTGCTGAGTTTCTTCCCAAAAAATTACCTCCCTTTCGAAGCGTTCTTTTGAAAAATCGCCCA
>CAJQKN010000122.1 GCA_905478905.1 uncultured Flavobacteriaceae bacterium
TAGGAAAACAATCATCCTCCCAAATTTCGGGTTGTGCTCTTGCACCAAAAGCGTCGTAATAAATAAGATCAGTTCTACCTTCGGGCTTATAATCCTCGAGGAAGCAATGCATCTTTTTAAGTTTAAAATTGGTGGTAATCGAGTTTTCTTCTTCCCAAGGCGCGTTGTGAATTAGGTTAAATAAACGGTTATCCTCTTGATCTAAAAAAGAAAAGTAATTAACTTCATTCATTTCTGCGGATGATAATGGATAAGCTTCAATAGTATGATAGCAAACATGAATATTAGCCTCCTTTGCCGCTTTAGCAGTTAAAAAAGCATTTAAACCAGTACCAAAGCCCATTTCAAAAATATGACAATGCTTTGACCCAAGATGCTGCGTTTGCCAATATTCAAAACCCATTGCCAAATACACATGCATGGCTTCTTGCAGGGCTCCGTGTTTTGAATGGTAATATTCATCAAACTGATCCATATAAAGCGTTGGGCTTCCATCGGCAGTTTTAAAATATGATTTCTTTACCTTTTTCATTTCATTTACGAAAATACCTCAGTTTTTGGAAGTGTTCATGCAAAGAAAGACAAAAAGTTACTCCATCTTTAAATTCCCTACAAATTGAGGAAAAGATTACGATATATTAACTAATTTAGTTCAACTAAAATTACCCTGATGAAAATAGAACGTGCTCAAACATCAAAAATTCATGGAATAGATTTTAACAACCTATCTTTTGGTCAAACATTTACAGACCATATGTTTGTCTGTGATTATATTGACGGTGCATGGGTTGACCCGCGAATTATTCCTTACCAACCCATTCAAATGGATCCTTCTTCCAGTGTTCTTCATTACGGCCAAGCTGTTTTTGAAGGAATGAAAGCCTATAAAGATGATAATGACCGCGTATGGCTTTTCCGTCCAGAAGACAACCATGCTCGGATTAATAAATCTGCCGTTCGTTTGGCCATGCCTGAATTCCCAAAAGACCTCTTTATGAATGGAATGAATGAGTTAATTTCCATGGATAGTGATTGGATCAAGCCAGGCGTTGGAAACTCCTTGTACGTTCGTCCATTTATTTTTGCCAATCAAGCAGGTGTATCCGCTTCGGCTTCAAACCGATATTCATTTATGATAATTTGTGCCCCCGTTGGCACATACTACTCTGGTGAAATAAATGTATTGGTGTCTGAAAAGTTTTCACGTGCAGCCAGTGGTGGAGTGGGCTATGCAAAAGCTGCTGGAAATTATGCTGCCGCTTTTTACCCCACCCAACTTGCACAAAAAGAAGGATACCAACAAATCATATGGACCGATGCGAGTACCCACGAATACCTTGAAGAATCGGGGACGATGAATGTTTTCTTCCGTATAGACGACACACTTATTACAGCGCCTACCACCGATACTATTTTGGATGGAATAACCCGTAAAAGTGTAATTCAAATTGCAAAAGATGCTGGTATTTCGGTAGAAGTACGCCCAGTTAAAGTTACTGAAGTAATTGAAGCACACAAGGCGGGACGATTGAAGGAAATTTTTGGTGCTGGAACAGCCGTTGTTGTTAGCCCCATCAGTGGAATTGGTTTTCAAGGACAAAAATATGTATTACCTACAATCGAAAATTCTTATGCTGCAATGCTCAAAGAAAAGATCGTAAACATTCAATACAACAAGGGTGAAGATCCCTACCAGTGGCGCAAAGAAGTTGTTGCTCTTAGCGTTTAAGTATGTCAGAAATATTGGGTTTGAAATAGTTAGGCCCTTTCATTACTTTTCCATCTTCCCTGTAAATCGGTTCTCCGTCTTCTCCTAATTTACTCATATTGGAGCGTTGTATCTCATCAAAGACTTCCTCTATCTTGTGTTGCATACCGTGGGATAAAATTGTCCCACAAAGAATGTATAGCATATCGCCAAGCGCATCTGCAACTTCGACAAGATCGTTATTCTTCGCTGCTTCGAGGTATTCCACGTTTTCTTCTTCCATTAATCGAAAACGCAACTCTTTGATATTTTCTGAAATTGCGACGGTGGGTTCAGTTGCACAATCAATTTTAAATGCCTTGTGAAAGCTTTCGACTGCTTTAAGTTCTTTTTGAATCATGAATAATTAAGTATTATGAGCTAGATTGTCTAATTTAGTGGAAAAATTACGAATGTTTTCATCAGGACAACTCCAATTTGCCCTCTTTTTTGTCATTTCCTTCACTGCCATCATTGTATGGGTCTATCGTAAGGATTCAAAAGGACATAAAATACATTATGCTGGTACCTATAAAATATTGATTGGCTTTATTTTAGCTATTATTGCCCTTTTTATGATTAAGGTATTTGTCCATTAAACAGAATCGATAGATGGTCAAATTCCTGCAAACACTTTTCGGGTTAATTTTTTTTGGCTTCAGTCTCTTTGTACTGATAATCAAAAATCATCCGAAAGACTATCTTATATCTATCGAACAAGAAATGGCCTATCCATTACAAAGCCATATCGATTATTTATCCAGCCAGCAAGGAAATGAGTTTTGGCAAAAAAACTTCAAGAAAGATTATACAGGTTTGGATAAAGTGTTTTTTGAAAAGCAAATCCAGCTACTCCCAAAAAAACTACCTAGCATTGAATATATTATCCCTACATCCAAAGGCTTTAACATTTTAGAGAAATGGTCATTTGATCAAAGAAGGAATACGGTAAAACTCAGCTATACTTATTCCGTCAATTTTGTTGAAAAACTATACCTGTTTTTTAATTCTACATTTTTTAGTAGAATCAAAAGCCTAGCAGAATCTCGATTAGCCACTAGTCTTTTAGCTATCAAGCAACAATTTACCCAACACCGATGGGAATATCTTGGAGAACAGTCACAAGCCTTCACTTATTATATTACTATAGAAGGATCAAGTGACTGGTCTTCGCTCTCTAATGACCTAGCGGTTGCTCAGGAAGGTTTAATTGTTTTTGCCAAAGAAAAAAAGATTACAACATTGGAAGATCCATTTGTTTTCTACCCCTCTATTAGAGCCCAAAACGTATATTGGAGAGCAGCCCTTAAAACTGACCGTTATTTTAACACCAACAGCGATATCATAAAATGTCTTCGATACGAGGGTGGGAATTCTATTGCCTTAACCCATTTTGGAGACCTTACTTATCTCAAAGAAAGTTGGCTTATTCTAAAAGATAGTCTTAAAACAAAACTACAATCGTATTCAGCAATACAAATTGAAAAAATTAACAAGGAAGATACTTGCAACCCGTTGAAATGGGAAACAGTACTGATTATACCAATACAATAATGGACATAAAAGCAATCTTATGGGTTTTTTTAGGCGGCGGACTGGGAAGCAGCCTTCGCTACTTATTTTCTATTCTCTTTAAATCAACCAATACCTATTTCCCCTTTGCAACTATAACAGCTAATATTATAGGATGCTTGCTCCTAGGCCTCTTTTTGGGTTATCTCAATAAGTTAGAATTAATGCGGGAGGAACTCACCCTCTTTTTAATGATTGGTTTTTGTGGGGGACTCACGACTTTCTCTAGCTTCACCCTAGATCTATTCAATCTCAGCAAGGCATCTTCCATGGTCTATCCCTTTATCTATTTTACCGCAACTATTTGCTTGGGAACATTTTCTCTACTTTTTGGACTTTGGCTATCTCGATAATTAAATTTTCTTCAACGAGCTTGGATATTTTTTGATAATCTCATATTTATCATCATAATTTTACATACCCCCTAAAAAATAGGGGGTATGTTTTATTTATATAATAAAAATTAATATTTATCCCTTTTTATTATGGGGTCTACTATTTTTATGAATGTATTTTTGTGAAGCAATTTATAAATCATACAATATGAAAAAAATCGAAGCAATCATCCGAAAGTCTAAATTCTCAGAAGTTCGTGATGCGCTACACGCAGTAGAAGTTAACTTTTTTAGTTACTGGGATGTAACAGGAATTGGAAACGAAAAAGAAGGCCATGTATATCGTGGAATTAGCTACAGTACTTCCGACATACAACGGCGGTACATTTCAATCGTCGTTAACGATGATTTTGTCGAAAGAACAATCAAGGCGATTGTTGATTCTGCAGCAACCGACAAGGTAGGTGATGGGAAAATATTCGTTTCACCTATAGAAGAAGCAATTCGTGTCCGTACTGGTGAACGAGGAGGCTCAACATTAAACTAATCATAAACCACTTTATATAACATTTATGGAAGCTACAGCACTTTTTACAGCAAACAACGTATGGATGATGGTCTGTACGGCATTGGTCTTTTTCATGCACTTAGGATTTTCCTTTCTTGAAATAGGACTAACACGCCAAAAAAATACCATCAATATTTTATTCAAAAACTTTTTCGTTATTACAGTTGGCTTACTCTTGTATGCAATTGGAGGTTTTAATCTTATGTACCCCGGTTTTGAGGAGGGCGCTATGGGCATATTCAAATTCGCTGGCTTTGGTATCGCTGCCCCTGAGGGAGGAATGACCGCTGCCTATGCAGACGGAGGATATACCTGGTGGACAGACTTTCTTTTCCAGGGAATGTTTGCCGCTACGGCAGCCACCATTGTTTCAGGTGCCGTTGCAGAGCGAATCAAACTTAATGCATTTATACTCTTTGCCATCACCTATGTTGGTCTTGTTTACCCTATAGTGGGTGCATGGAAATGGGGGGGTGGATTTTTAGACGGAATGGGCTTTTATGACTTTGCAGGTTCAACCCTTGTTCACTCTGTAGGGGGATGGGCAGCATTGGTTGCCATCTACTTATTAGGTGCTCGTATTGGGAAGTTCGATAAAGACGGGAAATCCCTGGCTATACCAGGCCACAACTTACCTCTAGCAGCTGCTGGAGTATTGATCCTATGGCTGGGGTGGTTTGGATTCAACGGAGGCTCTGTTCTTTCTGCTGATCCTGCATTGACCTCTCTTACACTGGTAACAACCTGTTTGGCTGCCGCTGCTGGTGGCGTATCCTCTGCAATTTTCTCATACATTCTTTACAAGAACTATGACCTCACCATGTTTATGAACGGTATTCTTGGTGGTTTGGTTGGAATTACAGCAGGTGCAGATCAAATGTCACCAGGAGATGCTGTCATTATTGGACTAATTGCTGGTATTATTATCGTTTTGAGTGTTGCTTTGATCGACAAACTAAAACTAGATGATCCTGTCGGAGCCGTAGCGGTTCACTTAATTTGTGGAATTTGGGGAACCCTAGCCGTTGGTATTTTTGGAGCAATGGCCGGATTTGACCAATTCTTGATTCAACTTGCAGGGGTAGGAATTGTTGGTGCATTTTGTGTTATCTGTTCCTTTATTATCCTCTTTATCGTGAAAGCTACCGTCGGATTACGCGTAGACAAAGATGAAGAACTCAAAGGTCTTGACCTTGCAGAACACGGAATGGACGCTTATGCTGACTTCAGAATGAACCAACACTAAATCATTATTAATCATAAAATCTATACTATGAAAATTTTCAAAACTACATTTTTATTATTTACGCTTCTTGCAAGCACACTTACCTATGCACAAGAAGAAACCGAAACAGAAGAAGCGCCAAGCTTCTCTATCGCAGGATCAATTGACACTTATTACAGAAGTAGTGAGTATGCTCCAGGCTCTTCTTTTGGTGATCTACCTGGTTTTGCTCTTGGAATGGCGAACATAGTTGTTTCGTATGAGGGTGAGAAGTCTGGTTTTGTTGCTGACTTGGTATTTGGACCTAGAGGAACAGACGCAGTTTTCAACTCGTCTGGTTCATCAAATATTGTGAACCAGTTGTATGCTTACTATAACCTAAGCGAAAGTTTTACGCTAACCCTAGGGAATTTTAATACCTTCCTAGGATATGAAGTGATTTCACCTGTAGCTAATTTCAACTACACCACTTCATATATGTTCTCCTATGGACCTTTCTCCCACACTGGAATTAAAGCAGATTTAGCTGTAAGTGACGATATTTCCATTATGCTAGGAGTATTGAACACAACAGACATGACAGAATCTCAGCCATTGGGTGAAGATTATATGATAGGGGTACAATTAGGATTATTCGGTCAATACATTAACTACTTAGGAGGTGGAACTGCAGGAGTTTCACAAATTGACTTTACTGGTGGTTTCAATTTGACAGAAAAGCTATACCTTGGAATAAATGCTACCTCATACAGCGATGATCTTGATATTGATTTTTCTGGTATTGCATTATATCCACAATACACTATTTCTGATACGTTTGCACTCGGAGCAAGATTTGAAGCCTTTTCTGAAGAAGGTCTTGGTGCAATTGGATCAATTAGCGGCGAAGGAGACAATACTTCTTTTACGCTGACCGGTAGCTATACCTCTGGAAACTTAATTTTTAAGCCAGAGATCCGGATTGACTCGGCTTCTGGCCAATTCTACAGCAATGCAGATGGAGCTACAGATAGCCTTTCCACCTTTATTGTTGCAGCAATCTACAGTTTCTAAAACATAATTGTTTGGTTTTTTTTTAACCCTTGAGTCGCTTTTTGTGAGATTCAAGGGTTTTTCTTTTTTCATGAACAAAAAGGATGTATCATTGACCCTACAAAGCCTTACAAATGAGTACTTACATTCTCAACATTAACTGCCCTGATCAAAAGGGAATCATTGCAACAGTAACAAATTTTATTCATCAAAAATCTGGAAATATCGTTTATATTGATCAATATGTAGATCGAGAAAATGAATTATTTTTTATGCGCTTAGAATGCGAATTTATGAATGGAAAATTTTCTAAAGCGCAGTTTAGTGCAGCACTGGACTCATCTATTGCTAAGCAGTACAACCTAGAGTACGATCTATACGACAAAGATTACCGTCCAAAAATGGCCTTATTTGTCTCCAAATATGACCATTGTTTATATGACATACTCGCACGCTATCAGTCCAAAGAATTAGCTGTTGATATTCCTTTTATTCTCAGTAACCACATAGACCTCGCCTCAATTGCCGAACGTTTTGACATCCCTTTTTACCACGTTCCCATTACCAAAGAAAACAAAAACAAAGCAGAATCAAGACAGCTTGAAATACTCAAACATCACAAGGTTGAATGCATTGTTCTTGCTCGTTATATGCAAATTATTTCTCCTAAATTAATTAAAGCTTTTACAAATAAAATAATCAACATACACCATTCTTTTTTACCTGCTTTTCCTGGAGCTAAACCCTATCATTCGGCCTATGAACGGGGAGTGAAAATTATTGGTGCAACTAGTCACTACGTGACAGAAGAACTAGACGCTGGACCAATTATTGAACAAAACATTACACAGGTTTCTCATTTGCACTCCATTGAGGATTTTATTGCAAAAGGGAGAGATTTAGAACGCATTGTATTATCAAAAGCCCTACAACTTCACGTAAATCGCAAGGTCTTGGTTTATAAAAATAAAACAGTGATTTTTTCTTAAAGCTGTTGTAAAAAACCTATTGCCAAATGGTTGAACTTCTGGGGACGCTCAACATTGACAACATGACCACAGTTGGGAATTATCTGTAGCTGCGATAAATTGTGTTGAGCCACGACCTTCACCACAGCAGGTAAAAACATATAATCTTGTTCCCCCATTACATATAATGTAGGAATCTTGATTTGCTCTTGGCGGAAAATCTTTAACAATGGAATCACATCAGAGGTCAACTTAAACCAACGAATAAATTCTTTTTGATACAACTTCTTTGCCTCTCGGATAAACAACAATCGGGACTCTTTGTGATTCCGATTGGGCATAATAATAAATGCCAACATTTTATACAACCACATATAGGGAAGAATTGATTTGGTAGCATTTCCAAAACGCATCAACAATCTTGAGCGAAGGTTTAATTTAAGAATAGCGCCCCCCATAATCATACTTTTGACTCTTTCTGGATGGGTCTCCGCTATTGTACGAATTAGTATGGTTCCCAGCGAAATGCCCATGAAATGTGACCTCTGAATTTTCTCATGATCAAGTACTTCAACAACTTCAGCCGCTATAGCATCAAAGGTGTAGGCACTATTAGTGAGATCGGCTAAATGATTTTTAGACTTTCCGTGCCCACGAAGATCAATTAAAAGTAGATTAAAGCAACGAGAAAAACTTTTAATTTGCTTAAACCAAATACTAGAACTCCCCCCCGCTCCATGGATAAAGGTTACCCATTGCTTGTTTTCCTCAGAACGATAAACAGAATAGTTAAGCATTAAATAAAATTGTTTTGCGCCAGCAAAAGAGCCATTTCTTCTTGCATGGTCTTAGCGGCCTGCCGTGCTGCACTGGCAAAGTCTTCTTCTTGAGAAGCATAAATGATTCCGCGAGAGGAATTTACCAACAAGCCAACACCTTTATTTAATCCATATGTAGCAACATCAGCTAAACTGCCGCCTTGGGCACCAACCCCTGGCACCAATAAAAATGCATCTGGAACTATTTTACGGATTTCTGTCAAAGCATCTGCTCGAGTTGCACCGACAACATACATCAAACGATCACTTCCCTCCCAGGTTTTTGCCTTTTCTAATACTGACTGAAACAAGGGCTTTCCGTGGGCTTCAATTCGCTGAAAATCGTTTGAACCAGGATTTGAAGTAAGTGCTAACAATATGGTGTGTTTTTCCTCGAAGGCCAAAAAAGGCTCTACAGAATCTTTTCCCATATAAGGTGCCACGGTAATAGCGTCGAAGCCAAGCGTTTCAAAATAGGCTTTTGCATAGCGCGTTGATGTATTTCCTATGTCTCCTCTTTTGGCATCAGCTATGGTGAAAATTTCAGGATGTTTTTCATTAAGATAATCAATCACTTCCTTTAATGCCGCCATCCCCTCTACACCGTAGGTTTCAAAAAAAGCTATATTTGGCTTGTAGGCAACAGCATAGTCAACGGTAGCGTCGATAATTGCTTTTGAAAAGTCAACCAAGGCAGTAGGCGAATTTCGAAATGCCAGTGGCACTTTCTCCATATCGACATCTAAGCCTACACACAGAAAAGATTTTTTACGTAAAATTTCAGCCGTTAATTGAGTCGTTTTCATACTTAAAATACTTCCCCTGCCTCCTTCAGCTTTTCTGTGTTTTGATATAATTGCAACTCATCAACAAGCTTGGAAATATCTCCGTTGATAATATTTTGAAGGTCATAAAGGGTTAACCCAATTCGATGATCTGTAACACGACCTTGCGGATAGTTATAGGTTCGGATTTTAGCAGAACGATCTCCCGAGGAAACCAAAGAATTACGCTTTTCGGAATCAGCCTCTAATTTTTTAGACAACTCTAATTCATATAAACGAGAACGCAAAACTTTCAATGCTTTGTCCTTATTCTTGTGTTGGGATTTTTGGTCCTGACACTGTGCAACAATACCGGTTGGTTCGTGGGTTAAACGAACAGCAGAATAGGTGGTGTTTACCGATTGACCTCCGGGGCCTGAGGAACAGAAATAATCTACACGAACATCATTCATGTTCACTTCAACATCAAATTCTTCTGCCTCGGGTAAAACCATCACAGTTGCTGCAGAGGTATGAACACGACCTTGGGTTTCTGTTTGTGGCACCCGCTGAACACGATGCACTCCAGATTCAAATTTCATTGTTCCGTAAACATCTTCCCCAGACACTTCAAAAATAATCTCTTTAAACCCTCCGGCAGTACCTTCGCTGCTGTCGACCAAACTTGCATTCCAACCACGATCTGAACAATATTTTGTGTACATGCGATAGAGATCACCTGCAAAAATACTTGCCTCATCTCCACCCGTTCCAGCACGAATTTCGACCACAATATTTTTGGCATCTTCAGGATCTTTGGGAATCAACATGAATTTAATCTCCTCTTCCAGTGCGGGCAATTGCTCTTTCGCATCGTCAAGCTGAATTTTGGCCATTTCAACCATTTCATCATCACTCCCATCTTTAATGATTTCCATGGCTTCTTCCTGGTTGGACAGTAGCTCTTTATATACTTTTGCCTTTTCCATCAACTTACTCAAGTCTTTGTACTCTTTATTCAATTGTACATAGCGTTTCTGATCCGTGATAATATCGGGTTGAATGATTAAATCGGAAACCTCATCGAAACGTTGTTGGATGATTTGTAATTTTTCTAACATATGGGAAAATATCGATCTACAAATTTACTCATTTTATTACAAATGAATAAAGCAATTAATCCAAAACAAATTTGAAGGAGGTAGATACAATAAAGGACGATAGGCCATCACTTCTATAATAACGCTGAGCGCGAAGCTGAGCCGACTTTAGCCCAAAATCAAGTAGCTTAAATTGAGTAAATACAGCTCGATAGTTGAGCGAAGCTCCCCATTGATGACTGGAGAATTTAGATAAATCATAGTCAGAAGTATAAAATTCTTGGGTTGATAGATGGGAATTATAAGGGCCAAAATAATCGGCAGCTGTTTGATCATAATAGCGATAAATTGGTGTGAATTTCCAGGCCAAATTGAAACGAATTGGAAGTTCTAACTGCATTGTTTTGGATTGGATTCCCCAATCATCGCTGTAATACCTTGCATAGGAGCGCAACACAAGGTATTCGTTTATATAATAATTCAAGCGTGCTCCTAAAGGTGTTTTCAGTCGTTGAGAAGGCAATCGTTCTACGTCATCTGCCAAATGAAAAACATCTCTGTTTTGGTCGGTCGTATATTGGGGTATGCTTTGGAAATTTCCAATATAAAAATTTTCTCGATCTTGAAAATACACCCGCTGCAAAGGATTAGACAATAAGCCTTGTTGAACAACTACGTCCGCAAAAATAGCCCCCTGGAGTTTTGGGCTAAGGATTTGAGAAAGACCAATGCTAAAGGCAAATGAATTTCGATTTATAGCAGTATAAGAAGTAAAATTTTCAGGTAAGTAGCCGGCTACACTGTTCCCCTGTTCATCTGTTATACTTACGCCTGAAAAATAGGATTCTGGATTATATAAAAAGGTTTCTTGAAAGAGCTCATACTCGTGCAACTCAGTAGGAATAATTGGGTTCCAACGATCGATATAGGCCTGCCCTTTCAATGATAGTTCAGTATTCTTTTCGTTCCATAATTGAGCAAAAGAAGCCCCAAAATTTACCGAAGAATAATCATACTCTATAGATCCTCCGAGGTTTACACCCCAATATTGGTTTCTATCATCACTCGCTTTTTTATAAGCAATATTCACAGTGGTCAATTCATCTTTTGCAGAGGCCCCAGTAGATGCTACCCATGGAGAACCATTGGGTGAACCATAGGAGGATCCATCACCATATGAAGGGTCATCGTCATCATCGTCATCATCATCGTCATCGTCATCATCATATCCTGAAGCAGAAGCACCTGACTGATTGAATGGATTTCCATTACTCGAACTAGCTGAGGTATAGGCAGATATACCAACATCTGCTGTTAAAACAGCATCTTCATTTAAGGGTATACGCACCACAATGGTGGGAGCATAATTGGTCAAATATTCATTACCAATTCCACCGCTTACTGCAGCATGTATTCCCTCTTGTTGATAATAGCTCATCAAAATATCGACCTCAACACTTTCTAAAACTTTCTTTTTGAATTGTGACAAAGAATCTATTGTTTGAGCGGAAACAACTCCACTTAACAGAAGAAGAAGGACAAAAAAATTGGGCTTAATTACATCCACAACCACCACCTGTTTTTCCACCGTTTGCTCCAGCAGCAGCTTCACGGTAAATTTGAAAATTGGTTTCAAAACGTTCACAATCGACTGCACTTAACTGCATATCTTCATCGTTTATAGCAATCTTGTTGTATTCCTTTACAACAGTACAAGAGGCTGTGTTAATCAGGAATATCAAAAGAAGGATTCTTCTAAATATTTTCATCTAAATCAATGTTTTTTGAGGCAATTATTTTTCCATTGTCAGTTATCATTAAGGCTTCTACATTGGGCAATTGGTCGATAAAATCGATTCCTGTTTCCGAACCCATGACAAAGAGTGCTGTTGCCAAAGCATCGGCTAATTCTGCTTTAGGTGCAAAAACCGTGCAGCTCACTACTCCTTGGCTTGGATAGCCTGTTTTGGGATTTATAATGTGTCCATAACGCTTCCCATCCATCAATAGGTAGCGTTCATAATCTCCAGAGGTCACCACAGCAGTATTTAGCAACGGAAACCAAGAAAAGACTTTATTCTTGTTTAAGGGATTAATAAGTCCAACTTGCCAAGGAG
>CAJQKN010000123.1 GCA_905478905.1 uncultured Flavobacteriaceae bacterium
ATGAAGTTGCCCCCTTAAACATATCGGGCATATTGGTCACATTTGATGTATTCCAATTCCCAATATCTTGGTTAAATGAGGCAGCATCAGCAAACATTGTATTCATATCAATAACTTCACCAGTATTCCAGTTTCCTAAATCTTGATTGAATGATAATGCCACATTAAACATATTCCTCATATGAATTACTTTAGAGGTATCCCAATTTCCAATGTCTTGATTAAATGAATCTGCTGAAGCAAACATTCCCCACATATCTGTTACATTAGAGGTATCCCAAAAACTAATATCAGAATTGAAAGAAGCGTTTTCCATAAAAAGCTGACTCATATCAGTAACTAAAGTTGTACATAAATTCACATTTCCATTCGCTATTTCTGTTCTTAACAATGTGTTGTCTACAACTGTGTAAGTTATATCATCAATTACAACTGTATCTCCCACAGATGCTTCAGGACACATACATTTTCCTTCTTCGAAGTAAACCGTTGGCAGAGGACAGCCATAATTATTTACATCTCCAGCTTCTTCAACGCAATTGTCAAGCAAATCATAAACTGTATCTCCGTCAGAATCTGGAATTTCTATCCCTTCTATTCCTCCAACAATATTGTCTATATAAAATATTCCTGGATTAGATGTTCCCAATCCCACAAAGAAAGAGAGAAAGGCAAAATTACTTAAATCCTCTAAGGGCTCTTCAGTGAAAGGAGGGCTATTGCGTCTGTTTTCCCTAAAATCAAAATAAACAGTTTGCCATCCTGATTGATTCACGGTTACTTCTACTTCTACATCTTTTTGCGCTAAATTTTCATTGTCTTCTGCACCTACAAACTGTTCAAGCTTGGCAAGTAAAATTATTTCAGATGCAGTCTCTTGATAGAAGTCTAACTTCAATATTTGATTTTCTAACGAACTAAAATCTATAGTAACTTGAGGAGAGATGATAACTCCTTCATAAATGCCTCCGTAATTGTCAATCCTAGCAACCCCCTCGGAATCATTTATTCCTAATCTATCAGGGTTTGAATCTAAACTAATTCCAGCGCCATTGAAAGAGAAAAGATTCAAAGCTTCGTTCTCTTCAAATCCTGCAATTACTCTATCTGCTCTTGGCGTAATGGTGTCTGTGGTTTCGTCATAATTTTCATCTCTATCCCCTTGATTATTTCCTGAACATCCTGTCGATAACTCAAGGGTAAAGCCTACATAACTATTTGTTAGAACAAGATTTGTGATTGTTCCGAATGAAGAAGATCCCAATAAGAGACTAATGGCAGAGTTTGATTCTACGTTAAATTGTCCTGTAACTGTTGCCGTTCCTGTAATGATTGTAAACGAACCATCTGTTCTAAAGATTATTTCAGAAACGCTGCATTCATTGTTTTTCCCTGATTCTTCCCCTGTTGGATTATTTTTTCTAATCTTCCATTTACCTACTCCCAGGAAAACACCATCTTGTAAGACATTGCTTATCTGCTCTTCAAAGGTTGCGGTAACAGATTTTGTCCCATCAATAGCAACATCAATTTCATTTGTAGTTTGGGTAGATGAACCCGACCAGTTTTTAAAAATCCATCCAGTATCTGGTGTTGCGTTTAATCGAACAACTGTTCCAGAATTGTATTCTTCTGATGTTTTGGCTGGGTTAATAACCTCTTTGGTCACGCTACCCTGACCAACCACACCAACATTAAGTGTGTATCGTGCTCTACTAAAAGTAGCCGTAATCGTTTTGTCTCCCGTCATGGTAACGCTAAGTGGATTTGTATTACCCGAGGCATCTCCAGACCATTCTATAAATTCATATCCTTCATTGGGTATAGCTGTTATTACAACACTTGAACCTTCGTCGTAACTTCCTCCTGTTTTATCGACCGTCCCCCCCTCCGAAGCTGAAACTGAAAGTGTGTATTTTACAACTGGAGTGTCCTTTGAACAAGAATTTATCACTAATAAGAAAGAAATAACTCCCAAAAAATTTTTGAAAATATTGATCATAAAATAGTATATAATTCAAAAATACTAATTTGTTTCAAGAAACACATCTAATTAATAAATAACGGCACGTATTCTGAACAAGGTTGGATTGTTTTTGATAACGATATGGTTCAAGAAATTGACCAAGCAATCATAATGACTGATCATATGTTTTAATTTATTTTCCAATAAAGAAAATATTTTTCTTCATCAAATATATTTATCATACTGTCAAGAATTTTTTGGTCATCCTTTACTTTTTGGGAATAATCTTCAATATGATATTTAATATTAAATTCCCACAATTCCTTTCTTCTATGAAGAAGATATTTTAATTGTCCATCATTTTGAATAAACCTTCTGTTTTTTATCCAAAAATCATTGTGATAATATTCCGTCACATCAATATCCCTTGACCATTCCTTAAGAATTTCTTCATATTCCTGAATCATTTTTCTTTCTATCTCATTGGTGTTTTCCTTCAAGTATTTTAAATCTGTACCCTTCATAATCTCTGCAATAATCTTTGTTGTAAATGGGTCTACTAATTTGAAATCTTGATTTCCAGATTCAAAAATTCCAAAAGAACCTGAAATTATTGGTGGGTTAAAAGGATCATATTCTTTAAACCAATTCATAGGAGCAGAGTAATATTTACCATCTGGTTCTTCTTCATCCACTATAAAATCAATAAAAATACTATCGTTGTCTACCTCCCATTTATCTAATTGATTATTATATCTTTCTGCGACAAAATCAATTTTTTCTTTATATCCTTCGGAATAAACAAGGATATCATTCATACCACTCCTGATGTCTTTTACTAATTTTATGTATTTATGTTTTGTCTCATACTCATCCCCAAGATTTTCCACATAAAATGTAAAATTCACGACCACAAAAAGACCTACAGCGTTCAATAAGAATTTTTTAGTGTTGTCACTAAAGGTTTTTGAACTAAATTTTTTGCCTAAAGTAAATAGCTTTATGTACCACTTTCTAGGCTCTTTAATTACAGTCATTCAATAAATTTAGATAAACAATATACAAAAAGTGGATCAACTCAATCTATCACAATAAACGAAGGTAGGTCTTCACTTATTTCATTTGTAGCTTGCTTCATTCTTGCTAGAGTGTGTTGTAAGACAATTTGAAGCATCATTGTTTTTTGGTTAATCTAATCGTGTGATCTATCAAATCGTGGAATAGGCCTTTTGTCATAATAATTACATTTCCTTCTAGTTGAAATTTTGAACAGCGCTACCCCCTAAAAAAAAGTTAGGAATCACACATTAATTGCTATTTTTGTTGAAAATTTCGCTCATGATTATAGGCACCCCCAAGGAAATAAAGAACAATGAATTTCGTGTCGGTTTAAACACGGCTAGCGTAATGGCGCTAACGTCTCACGGACATAGCGTTCTGATCGAAACCAATGCTGGAATTGGCAGTGGTATGTCGGATAAAGACTATATCGCCGCAGGTGCGACCATCCTCGCTTCGGCTGAAGAAGTATATGCCAAGGCAGAGATGATCGTCAAAGTGAAAGAGCCATTGGCTGCAGAATATGAATTGATCCGTGAGGGACAAATTGTCTTCACTTATTTTCATTTTGCTTCTTCCCTGGAGCTAACAGAAGCCATGATCAAAAGCAAGGCCATTTGCATTGCCTATGAAACGGTTGAGGACAAGCAAGGACGCTTGCCCTTATTGACACCCATGTCTGAAGTGGCTGGGAGAATGTCCATACAACAAGGAGCAAAATACTTAGAAAAACCCCAAGGTGGAAAAGGGCAATTGCTGGGAGGAGTTCCTGGTTCTGCTCCCGGGAAAGTAATGATTATTGGTGCAGGTGTTGTGGGAACAGAGGCAGCAAAAATGGCGGCAGGTCTAGGAGCACAAGTGCTCTTGCTGGACATTAATTTAGATCGACTACGTTATTTGAGTGAGGTGTTACCACCCAATGTAACGCCCCTCTATTCTACGCAAGAAACCATCGAAAAAAATTGTGCTGATTGCGATCTTATCATTGGAGCGGTACTTATTCCAGGAGCTAAAGCACCCAATATCATTTCTCGAGAAATGCTTAAGAATATGCAAGCTGGAACTGTTCTGGTTGATGTTGCCGTTGATCAAGGCGGTTGCTTTGAAAGCTGCCGACCCACAACCCATGAAGAACCCACCTTTGTAATCGATGATATTGTTCACTATTGTGTTGCCAATATTCCTGGAGCAGTGCCCATGACCTCAACCAACGCATTAAACAACACCACCCTACCCTTTGTTCAACTTTTGGCTAAAAAAGGCTGGAAAGATGCCTGTGCACAAAATGAGGCATTAAAAAAAGGCCTGTCTATTTACGACGGAAAAATTGTGCATGCCCCTGTAGCCAACACTTTTGACCTTCCGCTATATGAAAACGTCATTTGATTCGCTACATTTGATGTATTGAAAATGCACAATGATTCAAGAACTCACATCGATTGTAGGGGAAAATAACATTCTTGCCCACGGGAAAGAAAAAACCCGCTTTAGTCACATTTGGAAAACCGATATCCCCCTCACAGCTTTGGCGGTGGTGTTTCCAAGAAGTACAGAAGAGGTATCGGCCATTATGCAATTGTGTCATAAAAACAACCAGGAGGTAGTCGTCCACGGTGGAGTGACCAATTTAGTGGGAGGAACGCAAACCCAAAAAAAACAATTGGTTGTCTCCCTAGAAAAAATGAATAGCATTGAAGAAGTCGATGAAAAAAGTAGAACCATCAGTGTTCAGGCGGGTGTGATTCTTGAAAATGCAATTGATGCTGCCAATGATAAAAACCTCTTCTTGCCCCTAAGTTTTGGTGCCAAAGGATCGGCACAAGTTGGCGGAGTTGTTTCCACTAACGCAGGGGGATTACGTGTTTTTCGGTACGGCATGACCCGCCAAATGGTGCTGGGATTAGAAGCAGTATTACCCGATGGAACAATCATCTCCTCTTTGAAAAAAATCATCAAAGACAATTCTGGCTACGACCTAAAACAATTGTTTATTGGAGCTGAAGGAACTCTGGGAATCATCACCAAAATCATTTTTCGTTTACAAGAAAAACCACAAAGCCGTTCTTCCGCCATTGTGGGACTTGATCGTTATGAAAACGTCATTGCCCTACTCAAGTTTATGGAAAAAGGACTTGCAGGAACACTCTCTGGTTTTGTATTGATGTGGCAAAGAACCTATATTGCCATGACTTCTTCTCCCGATTTCTCTCCCCCAATTCCAACTACCTTTCCCTATTATGTTTTTATCGAAAGCCTTGGAGGAGACGCAGCTACAGATTTTAGCCGCTTGGAAGACCTCATCGCTCAGGCATTTGAAAACGAACTCATCGGTGACGGTGTCTTGGCCCAAAGCGAGCGGGAACTTCAAAGCATTTGGAAAATTCGAGAAGATGTTTCCGTCTTGGCCGATCTAGCCCAATATGACCAGCATTTTGACATCAGTTTACCCATCCCCGTAATTGGCAAAGAAATAGACGCCGCCATTGAACAACTGGAGCAGCTTGACTTTGTAGAAAAGATTTTCCCCTTTGGCCATGTTGCCGATGGGAACATTCATTTTATTATTGGTAAGAAAGAGAATTCCCCTGAAATAATCGACGCAATTAATGCAATAATCTATGGTTGTCTGGAAAGAAACCGTGGATCGGTATCGGCTGAACACGGCATTGGACTAGATAAAAAGAAATACCTTTCTACTTCCAGAACCGAAAATGAAATTAATTTAATGCGAACACTTAAACGCGCTCTTGACCCAAAAAACATACTTAACCCCGGAAGAATTATCAGTGTTTAGTCTTCTTTTATTTTAATGGTCATATTCCTTATGTTTAAATTGTAAGGATAGCGAACGTGTTGAATAACATACTTTGGAATACTTGTCGCATCCAACGGATCAGATCCATTTGCCGCTTCTGTTGCATCCAAATAGCCATCATTGTCATTGTCGGTATCTTCGTTGTCACCATAGCCATCTCTATCAGTATCATATTGCTCAGAAGAATTTAACGGAAATGCGTCATCCATATTACTTACACCATCACTATCTTCATCACCAAAAGGGTCTAGAGTGGTTGAAACTGTTGCAGTACCTTGTGTAAAAACATCATTAGGCGTGGCATCTGGCACAAAAGGAATTAATCTTGTAATCATTTCTTGGGGTTCACGCAATATAGCTATGCTAAAAGAGGATAGAGAGGGCAGGTCCAATCGAACATGTTCATAATACTCCTCATTGATCCGCGTTGCCGACCAAATGGTTATGTCGTTGTACTCAATGGAAAAACGCTTTTCACCTGGGTAAATTGCTGGAGATTCTACGCGAGTTGTATTGGTAATCACTCCTGTATTGGCTGGGGAAACATATTCGGCAGAGGCGGGAGAAATAAGCGATGTTCCTGATAAACTACTGTTATCAATAAATATGACTGGAAGACGATCCAATTTATAGTCAAACTCCAGTACCAGTTCATTGGTTGGAAAATTATCAAAATTTTTGCGTGCTTCTACCATTTGCTCAATATCGTAGGAAACCATCGCCCAGTTTTCGTAGGCTAAGCCACTTTGATCTACTGGATGAGTAAAAACAGTTGTGCCAGCTGCGGTTCCGCTGACAGTCCAACTGCTTGCATCTGGACCATCAAATAAAAGATTGTCTTTGTAATAAAGATCAATAAAGTTTTCAAAATAGCGGCTATCTGTATTCTCAAGGTTAAAAACTTTTAAGCCTACATCATAGCGTCCATAGGCATCATAGTTCACCGTTTCACCGATCTCATTGATGGAATCGTTTGTTTTTCCTCCTGGAAAAGACCAAACTAAACTGTCAATATTACTCGCAGAGGCAATAAAACTAACATCAAAGGAGGGAGAGCTTGTGTTTGTTGACACCCCTATAGACCTTGAGGTGGAAATAAAGGATGCGTTTAGAATCCCAACATTTTCCCATCCTGGATTTTGTATTTCCTCCTCTTGAACTAATGGCTCAAAAAACGGAGGAGTACAGGCAACCACGAGGGATAAAAGAATCAAAACAAAAAAGACACCTTTATACGATTTCATACAACAAAAATAGTTTATTTATTATATTTATGTAAATACATAAAAATCATTTATCAAAAGGCTCGCTGAAAAGTTATATTTTACTCCTTTTACAGAATTAATTACCCATTGAATAATCGCCAAAATTATGCTAATTTTAGTGTGAATCTTTTCATCGAATAAGACAAAACATCAAAATCATATTGACCTAAACTAATCTTCATCTTATGCATTTCCCTTTTCAAAAATACAAAGCACTGATTTTAATCTTATTCTTGGGTGGTTTTATAAGTTTTGTCGACAGTTTTATATTGGGTGGACAATTTAAAGGAGTGGAAGAACACAAACATTTGATCTACCTTGGCACCTTGGTCGCAGGGCTCGCCGTTGTGCTGGCCATTATTTTAAAAGAAGACAATCCTGCTGATTAGCCTTATCTTTGTCAAAAAAAGATGCAGCATTTTACAAAAGAAGCGATCGATGAATTGGCTTCCCGCTATAAAAACAATTTGATCAACAGTATTTCTGGCTACAAGTCTGCCAATTTGATCGGGACAAAATCAAATGCTGGTTCGTGTAATTTAGCCATTTTCAATTCTGTTGTTCACTTGGGTAGTAATCCCGCTTTGCTCGGGTTTATACTTCGCCCAACAACTGTTCCTAGACATTCCTATCAAAACATGAAAGAAAGTGGGGTGTTTACCATAAACCACATAGCGAAGAATCAAATCGAAGCAGCCCATCACACTTCAGCCAAGTACCCCGAGGGTATTTCAGAATTCGAACAAAGTGGTTTGATTGAAGAATACAAAAATGATTTTTTCGCTCCTTTTGTCAAGCTGGCTCCCGTCCAAATTGCATGTTCCTATGTCAACGACTACTTGATTGAAGAAAACAACACCTTGTTGGTTGTTGGTGCAATAGAACATTTGTATGTAAAGGACGATATGTTAGTCGAAGATGGATGGGTACAACTTGACAAAGGTGAGATTGTTACCATTAATGGATTGGATGGCTATGCGCTGCCATCGCTCTTGGAACGCTTTCCCTATGCCCGACCAAAATAAACAAACTATGGAATTTATTGCTTCTTCACTTTTTGACTATGTCGTTAAACACTCACAAGCAGAGCCAGATTTATTGGCTGAATTGACACGCGAAACACATTTAAAAGTATTACAGCCCCGCATGTTGAGTGGCCCATTACAGGGGCGCTTCTTGAGCCTTCTTTCCAAACTCATTGCCCCCAAACGCATTTTGGAAATTGGTACTTTTACCGGCTATGCTTCGCTTTGTCTCGCCGAAGGATTAACAAAAGAGGGGCATCTTGATACCTTGGACATCAATGAAGAATTGGTTGATTTCCAACGTTCCTTTTTTGATCGCTCTCCGTGGGGATCCAAAATTCTGCAACATACAGGAAACGCCCTAGAACTCATCCCAAATTTAAGTCACACTTATGATCTTGTTTTTATCGATGCAGACAAAAAAAATTACCTGAATTATCTTGATCTGGTTCTTCCAAAACTAGCTTCGGGTGGACTCTTGTTATCTGACAATGTTTTGTGGAGTGGAAAGGTGCTAGAGGAAACACACAAAAAAGATGAAGATACAAGAGTGCTAAAAGAATACAATGCCCTTTTATCCAATCATCCTGAACTCGAGACGGTTCTCCTTCCCTTAAGAGATGGGCTTACCATCAGCCGTAAAATTTAAAGTTTTCGCTTAACGGAATTGGTCAAGTTGTCGAAATCTTCTTTTACCTGATTGATTTCTTTTTGAATATCCCCACCTATTTGTTTGGTTGGATCAATGTCAGCAGACTTTTGAATCTCCGTTTTAATCTCGTTGGTCGCCTGTTTCACTTGGGTTATTCCTTTGGCTAAACCACGTGCAATGGTAGGAATTTTATCGGCTCCAAAAATGAGCAGGACGATAAAAAAAATAAACACAATTTCAGCTCCACTAATGAATAACATGGTTCGATTTTTTTCAAAGATAGGTGAAAAAAAAAGCAGTGAAAATATTCACTGCTTTTTTTGCTTTTATTCTATGCTAATTAGCCTTGCACCTTTGCTTTAAAAGCATCAAAGTCAGAATCGGCTTCTTTTTTAGGCCAAGCATTGTTGGTCAGGTCAACGTCTGCCGTTTCAGCATCTGGATCTATGGTTACCCCAATCAGTTCTTTGTCGGATGTTAAGAGTTTTTTTACAGAAGCGTCGTTCTTACGCCATACTTGAACTGGGTAAGTGATCCGCTCAGAAGTTCCATCTGCATAGCTGTATTCAACAATGATTGGCATTACAATCCCACCAGGTTTTTCGAATTCAATTTCATAGAAATAGCTGGGCAGCTCTTGACCTTCCTTAAGCGCAGAGGCAAGTATTTCAGAATGATCTGCTGGTTTTCCTTCAGCCAAAGAGGCATCAAATTCTTCACTGTCCTCGGCAACCATAAAGACCGATGGATTTAGATCATCTACAGTCATGCCATAGCGAGCCAGTAGTTCGTTTACTTCTTTACTTGGTTTTGGTGAAACATAGTAACGTTTAACCTCTTTAACACCTATGTCAACAACATCTGTTGAATAGAACCAACCTCTCCAAAACCAATCTAGATCTACTGCAGAAGCATCTTCCATGGTGCGGAAAAAGTCTTCGGGAGACGGGTGTTTAAACATCCATCGCTGGGAGTATGTTTTAAAGGCAAAATCAAACAGTTCTGGCCCCATAATGGTTTCTCGCAAAATATTCAATGCAGTTGCCGGCTTTCCGTAGGCATTTGGCCCCAATTGAAAAACATTTTCAGGGTTAGACATTATAGGACTAATATAGTCTTGGTTGCCAGACATATAGCGCACAATTTTCGATGGATCCCCTCGGCGTGAAGGATAGCCTTCTTGGAATTCCTGCTCGGTGAGGTATTGCAAAAAAGTATCCAAACCTTCATCCATCCATCCCCATTGACGCTCATCAGAATTAACAATCATAGGGAAATAATTGTGTCCTACCTCATGAATAATCACACTAATCATACCGTATTTTGTTCGATCAGAATAGGTTCCGTCTGGATTGGGACGTCCATAGTTCCAACAAATCATTGGGTATTCCATTCCTTGGTTTTTAGCATGTACAGAGACCGCTTTAGGATAAGGATAGTCAAAGGTGTATTTGGAATACACCTCGAGCGTATGGGCGACGACACGGGTAGAGTATTCTTCCCATAATGGGTTTCCTTCTTTTGGATACAAAGAGGAGGCAATTATATTTTTACCCCCAACCTTGACTGCCATCATGTCCCAAATAAAACGTCTGGAGGTTGCAAAGCCAAAGTCTCGTACATTGTTGGCGATAAATTTCCAGGTTTTGTACTTAGTTGCCTTTACTTTTTCTTTCTCCACTACCTCATCTTGTGAAACAATAATTACAGGATTATCAAAAGTGTTCAATGCCTTTTTATAGCGCTGGTATTCGGTTTTGGTCAATACCTCTTTTGGGTTTTGCAAACTTCCTGTTGCTTCCATGATATGATCTTCTGGAACGCTAATGTTTACCTCATAATTTCCGAAATTAAGTGCAAACTCGCCATTACCCCAAAACTGGTAATTTTGCCAACCCTCAACATCATTGTAAACTGCTAAGCGTGGAAAAAATTGAGCTATTACATAGGCGCGATTGTCATCCTCTTCAAAGTATTCATAACCAGAGCGCGCACGGTCGACAACGTGATTATTGATTTTGTACCACCACTTGATCGAAAAAATGTATTGTTGCCCGCTTTGTAAAGCGGTTGGCAAGTCTACTCGCATCATGGTCTGGTTGATGGTATAACGCAATGGTTTCCCGTTAACGTCTTTCACTTCTTCTATATTGAATCCACCAACAAATTTCTCCGATGTAAACGCTTCAACAAAAGAATCTACCCCTTTGTATTTTGACACTGAAGAAGGATTTTTTGCTCCTTCCATATCGTTCTCATTGCGTATGTTCTGATCGAGTTGAATCCAAAGATAGGGCAATGCATCAGGAGAGTTATTGGTATAGGTTATGGTTTCACTACCATATAATTTTGTATTGGCATCGTCTAAACGAATGTCCATTTTATAATCAACCTGTTGTTGATAGTAATCAACTCCAGGAGCTCCAGCAGCAGTTCTGTACCGATTGGGGGTAGCAAACTCTTGATACAATTGTTTAAACTTATTGTTGTTTTTATGCCCTTGTATTGCTGTTGAATCTTGTGCAAATGCAAAGGAGGCTAGAAACAGTGTCATTGAGGCAAATAGGTATTTTTTCATTGGTATTGACGTTAAAATAGGGTTAAATATACTTTAAATTATTTCAATTCAAATTCTAGAGAATAAGCTTTATTTTTCAACAAAAAACTTTTCTTTTTTGTTGGTGTTTGAACGTGAAAGATATTTTGTTGATTTTCAATGAAATCTAACAGAAAAGTACTCGCAAGCTCAAGACGACGAAACTCAAGAGTAAGAGAGGATATTTCTGCATAGATAACCAATAGATCATCTTGATATTCCCTTCCTAAATAGGATGTTTTTTGACTTATATCATTCACTCTGATGGTCAGATTATCGTTAAAAAACGCTTCAATGAACGCATCCGTTTCATCTGGATGGGAATCGGGAGAAAATACAACCTTACTGTTCTGCTTTTCTTGCATATAGGCTTCAATATCGTCTATAAAAAATCGACTTGTCAACTGTAATTGTTGTTTTTCAGGAACCCATTTCACCGTGGTTGTACTGAGATAAAAATCATGACTCGATACAAAAGACATTGAAAGCAGTACTGACAGTAAAATCAAGATCTTAGTTTTCTGCATAGGATTCGGTGTTAAAACGTTTAAAACTAGTCAGAACTTGTTCATGCATTCCTTTGTTATAAAGTTCAATAATCGGAAAGTTTTCGGAACAACTCAAAACAAAATCATAAATTTTATCTTGCGATAATCCATATTCTTGCTCAAAAAAGAAAACCCCATAAAACTTAATCATTGAAAAAATGGTTTCAAATTCTCCTTCTAATTTCCTTCGCTTTTTTAGTTTTTTATAATACCCCGAGAGGTGTTTGTAGACAGCATCAACATTGATTCCTCCTGAAATTGGCAACAATAAAGTGCTTAAAATAAGGCTTTTTGCTGAGACAATTTTCTCCTCGCGTTCTCCTTTAAAACCGGGTATGCCTACATCACTAAAATTGAGTTGCTTTGGAACACTTCTGAGGTCGCTCGAAAGATTACCGCTTAGTTCATGTGGTTTTACAACAACTTCATTGAGCTCGTTGACAAATTCTTCCAAGTAAACGGTTACTTCTGCTAGAGAAAAAATGTCTGCAGTGATAAGCAATTCTCGCTGCTTGAATTGAACACCAGAAAATAACAGCCACTCTCCCACTGCTATTGAGATTTCAAATTCTCCATTAACATCTGTAATTTCGGCATTTCCACGACTAGCATTGATGACATGAATTCCCTCAACAGCCAGCCTTGGGTGGCTTACTTTTCCCTCCAACAAACGATAGTTTTGCGCACTTAATCCACAAGGCAAAACAAACAATAGAATGGTGAAAAGTAATGGCCTTATTTTCAACGAATTTTCTTCTTGTATTTTTCGCTCTGTAGGTATAGGTATTCGATCAATTGGAACTCCATGTCTTTTTTCAACAAACGATCACTGGGCAGAACGCGGTCCAGTTCTTCTAAAAAGCCAACAACTTCATTAGTAGCTAGATCCAGATCTTTGGTAAAAAAGTCATCCTCAAAAATCAGTGGGAGAACTTTCGAGGGAACCAGTGTTCTTTTCTCTACATCTTTGTTGGCCGATACAGCTTTGGCTAAAAGTTTGGCTATGTTGATAATATTGAGCCCATTGGTCAACTGCCCTTGGGTAGTGATTGTATTTCGAACCCGAGTTGATTTATCCTGTGTGTAATCCACCCGTGAAAATTCTTCCTTTTTTAAGTCTAAAAATTTTTCAGTATTCTCTGGACCAACGACAATTTCGTCTAAGAGAGTTGTTCGTTCGTTTATCTCAACCACTAAACGGTTTTTCTTTATTATTTCTTCGGTAACAACAACGCTTTTAATTTTGAATTGTACAGATGAAAAGATAATCTCATCGCCAACTCTAGCAAGAATTTCAAATTCCCCTTCTCCATTGGTAATGGTATTGGTCAAGGCAGTGTTGTTGACCACATTTGCTGCAATTACATTGCTGTTTCTGTATAGCAACTTTCCTTTTAATGGGATGCGTTTTTCTTGGGCTGATACCAATAAAAAACAAAGGCTAAAAAAACTAGAGATTACAATTTTCATAAGATAAAAATAAGAATTATCTTATGATTAACTCCTAAGGCTATGTTAATATAAAGGTGGAAACAAGGAGGAAGTTAGAGCGGGAGACCGGGCTCGAACCGGCGACAATCAGCTTGGAAGGCTGAAGCTCTACCAACTGAGCTACTCCCGCATTAGTACAAATATAGGGCATTTTCATCAAATTTCATTATTCCTAAAAAGCTGTATTTACAAAAAAAGAGTTGATAGGAAGGATAACCAAATTTCATTATGATAAATTCTGTACTTTCATGCTATGATTAGTTCGATCAAAATTAGACCTATTTCTGCCAAAGAAACACATTTGGTTCGTCACCCAATGCTTCGAAAAAACAGACCCATTGAAGACTGTGTGTTTGAAGGAGATGATCTTGAAACCACCATTCATATAGGTGCATTTCATGAATTTAGGTTGGTCGGAGTTGCTTCAGCTTTTTTACAACAACACGCCCAACTAAAAAGCAAATCAAGCTATCAAATAAGAGGAGTTGCAACAGTAGAACAATACCATCGTATTGGAATTGGTAAAGCACTAATGAAAGAAATCGAAGAGCAACTCACGAAAAAAAACGCTGAATTAATATGGCTGAATGCGCGTATAAATGCCGTTCCATTTTACAGAGCTTTGCACTACACAGCTCACGGAGAAGGATTTAATATCGCTCAAATTGGAATGCATTTTTGTTACTTTAAACGCTTAAATGATGAATAGATCTATCTTTTTCCTCTTACTCATTCCCTTTTTGGGATTTAGCCAAGATACACTGGACTTTGACAGCTCATTTCTAATGGGTAAAAAAGAAGGCCTTATTTCAAAAAATCTGGGTTTGCTTCCTCAGGTCGAGATGGCCTTTCTTGAAATGCAAAAAGCAGCAAGAAAAGACAGTATTGAACTTAAAATTGTTTCTAGTTTTAGAAGCTATGCAGCCCAAAAAAGAATTTGGAATAGAAAGTATTTGCGCTTTACCAATGAAGGACTTAGTCCAGAAAAAGCGATAACAAAAATAATTGAGTATTCAACCATTCCAGGCACTTCACGACATCATTGGGGAACAGAAATTGATGTAGTTGACGCTCAACCCCTGGTTGAAGGTGATGTTTTGTTGGAAGAACATTTCCATGATAGCGGCCCGTATGTAAAGCTTGGGAGATGGCTGACTGAAAATGCTGCAACCTATGGCTTCGAATTGGTTTATACTAAAGATCGTTCTCGGAAAGGTTTTTTTTATGAGCCCTGGCACTATAGTTATTCTGCGCTATCCGTTGGGTTTTTGTCAACCTATTTAAAAGAAAAGCTGATTGATAAAATTGCAATTGACAGCAGCTTGCAGGGGAACTCCTATCTTTCGAAACCTTTTATGGATCGTTATTTAGAGGAAAATATTAAAGGAATTTCAACTCAGTTAAAAGACTAACTTACGCATCACCTGTTTCGCATAAACCCCATTAATCCTTCATAACGCCTTCTAGAAAGAGGAAGGGAATCTCCGTTAGACATTTCACAATAGTTCCCAGCACGTTTATTTATATTGATCAAATGGGATAGATTGATTAAATAAGAATTGTGTATTCTATAAAAAACCACAGGATCTAAAACGTGCTCATAATCTCCAATAGGCTTCGAAGAAGTAACTTTCCTTTTTTTATCCTTGAGATAAAATTCTGTATATCTTCCAGCCGACTTGAGGTAAACAACTTCTTCTGGATGAATAAAGTCGACTCGATCCATGCCAGAAATCATGATGAAATTTATGGGGTGTTTCGCATTGATAGATTGGGAAATCTTTTTTATACTGTCGATGTTTATTCCTTTACTTTGATCTATTTTATCAGAAACCTTGTCTACTGCCGCAACAAGTTCTTCAATAATAATTGGCTTCAAAAGATAATCTATGGTATTGTATTTGAAGGCTCGAATTGCATACTCGTCATAGGCCGTAGTAAAAATAATTTGAAAGTCTGGGGCGTCCAATTCTTGCAATAAATCAAAAGAGGTATCACGATCAAGCACTATGTCGAGAAAAACCAAATCTGGCTTTGCAGTTGTGAGGGTTTTATATGCTTCGTCATAGGTTAAACAGGAAGCTATGACCTCAATATTCTTGCAATATTTTTTGATGAAATGATTGAGAAGATCTAAATTATTTTTCTCATCATCAACAAGAACTGTTTTAAATATTTTCATGAGAGTAAATTTATTTTTTAGCCATAATTTTTGGAACAATTAAAACTGCTCGAGTTCCACATACCTTTCCTTTATCAAGAATATCTTCTAGGTAAAAAACAGATTTTGTTTTGTAGATATAATTCAAAACATCGATGCGCTCTTTCAAGATTTTTGTCGCATGAGATTTATGAACGTCTTTCCCCAATACATTGGATTTTAGTTTTTGACTTGCCGCCTTTCGACCCATTCCATTATCTTCAACATTTAAAACCAACGAATCGTCTGTATGCCTAATTTTTAGTTCAATCCAACCGTCTTCTTTTTGGTGGATCAATCCATGAATAATCGCATTTTCAACTATATGCTGAAGCAGCATGGGTGCAATCAAACAGATCTCTGGATTCATCTTGGTTTCAAAAGTGACACTAAAGTTAATTGGCCGCTCCAAACGAATATTTTGAAGGGCAATATAACCTTGTATATAATCAATCTCCTCGGCTAAGGTCATATTATCGGAAGAAGACATATCCAATGTTTTCCGTAACATCCTTGAAAAAATACCCACATACTGATTGGCCATCTCCTCCCCTTTGAGCATCAATACGCTTTGAATTCCATTAAGGGTGTTGTAAATAAAGTGAGGATTCATTTGCGCTTTCAACGATTGTGATTCAAGGCGGGCAATTTGATCACGGTAGGCTGCGCGTTGTCTGGATCGATCTCGACCAAAAAACACAATGAGTGTAATGGTAATAAAATTACTCACAAACAGTGGAATCGCAATGTTGGAAGTTAATGAGAGCATTTCAAACAAATAATTTAGTGTGGAAAACCAAAAAACTGGTTTTCTTGTTTGAAATAAATATAATAAAGTATATTATATTATGCATGATTTAAGGGCAATAAAGTAGGTTTATTGGATAAATGTATAAAAAACTCATATCATTGTAATAATAATCTACTTTAAACAAAAACATAACCCATGAAAAAAGAATATTACAATCCCGAAGATTTAAAGAAATTTAGCTCAATAAGCGAATGGAATAAGGAGTTAGGAGACAAATTTTTTGACTATTACTCAAGTGTTTTCAAAGAAGGGCACCTAACTGCTCGAGAAAAGTCTTTAATTGCTTTGGCAGTTTCTCATGTTGTACATTGTCCCTATTGCATCGATGCGTATACCAAGGATGGACTTGAGCGAGGAATCGAAAAGGAAGAAATGATGGAAGCTGTACATGTAGGTGCAGCCATAAAAAGTGGCGCAGTTCTTGTTCATGGAGTGCAAATGATGAATCGACACGACCAATTAAGTATGTAACCAAAATGGCCACTAAATCACTAAAAGCACAACAAAGCGAACTCTCCAATACCCAACGACAATTGGAAATTTTATCCAATGGGATCTTTAAAAATGGGCAACTACCCACTTTTAAACAAAAGTTAAAAGAGCACACCCTACCCCCAATACAACCGAAAAAACTATCCATTCTTCAAATCAATATTGGCTATATGTGCAACCAAGTCTGTGCACATTGCCATGTTGATGCAGGTCCAGATCGTAAAGAAATGATGAGCCGTACAACCATGGAAGAATGTATCGCAGTCATGGAAACAAACGAAATTGAAACTGTTGACTTAACAGGCGGAGCTCCTGAAATGCATCCAGAATTTCGTTGGTTTGTGGAACAAATTAGGGAGAGAACTTCAGTAAACGAAATCATTGTGCGCTCCAATTTGACCATCATCATGGCCAACAAAAAGTACCATGATTTACCCGAATTTTTTGCCCAACACAAGGTACATATCATCTCTTCTTTACCTTTTTACAAACGCGATAAAACCGACCGCCAAAGAGGGTCGGGTGTTTTTGATCAATCGATCAAAGCGCTACAAAAATTTAATCGTGTAGGTTATGGAAAAAAAGGTACCCAGCTACAACTTGAACTTGTTTATAATCCTTCAGGAGCTTTTTTACCTGGAGATCAAATGGCATTGGAAAACGATTTCAAAAAAGCATTGAGGGAGGATTTTGGCATTGAATTTAATCATTTGTTCACCATCACCAATTTACCCATAAGTCGTTTTTTAGATTATTTGATTGCCTCTGAAAACTTTGAAGAGTACATGCATGCTTTGGTCGATGCATTTAATCCTGCTGCTGCAAAAAATGTTATGTGTACCAATACTCTTTCGGTAAGTTGGGAAGGCTATTTGTTTGATTGTGACTTTAATCAAATGCTTGAATTAAAAGTGGCCAGTAAGCATTCCCATATCCGTGATTTTAATGCAATTGAATTAGAACAACGCAAAATTCAGCTCTCTCAACATTGCTATGGCTGTACCGCTGGTGCAGGAAGCAGTTGCCAAGGAAGTATTGCCTAATTATATGAATCGTTGAAAAAACCACTCCTACTTGTTTTTTGTAAAAATCCTGTTTTAGGAAAAGTCAAAACTCGCTTGGCTGCTTCCATTGGAGAACAGAAGGCCCTTGATATTTATCAGGCATTACTGCAAAAAACTGCCCAAGTCTTGTTTGATGTTGCTATTGAAATCCAATTATATTATTCCACGTATATAGACGATAACGATATTTTCCAAAAAAACTCCATCACAAAAAAAGTACAATCTGGGGATGATTTGGGAATACGCATGGCCAATGCATTTAATGAGGGTTTTAGTACTCACTCTCCCATTGTTATCATTGGTACAGACTTGTGGACACTTAATGTTTTAGATATTCAAAAAGCTTTTGAAGCCCTCAAAACGCACAAAACGGTTATAGGCCCTTCTGCCGATGGAGGCTACTATCTTTTGGGACTACAAGAGTTTATCCCTAACTTATTTGAAGAAAAAAAATGGGGATCACCAACAGTTTTGACAGACACCCTGAATGAGCTCAAAAAAGAAGATGTTTATTTGTTAGAAGAAAAAAACGATATCGACACCTACAACGACCTGAAAGATCATCCAGAATTAATGCAACTCTTAAAATGAACAAACAAGAACAAATCAATCAAAGCCTTGCCTTTTTAAAAAATCACGGAATCGAAACTGGTGCCATTGGAATAATTTTAGGTACCGGTCTTGGAGACCTTATTGATTTCATCTCCATCGAAAAAGAGATACACTACACGGATATTCCTCATTTCCCTATACCTACAATGGAATTCCATAATGGTCGACTTATTTATGGAAGTCTTAAAGGAAAAAAGGTGTTGGTTTTTGATGGACGATTCCATGCTTATGAAGGTCTCAGCTATTTTGAAATTACTTATCCAGTAAGACTCATGCATGCCATTGGTGTTCAACAACTCATCATCAGTAATGCAGCAGGTGCGATCAACCTGTCATATAAAAAAGGAGAAGTCATGCTTATTGAAGATCATATTAATCTCCAGGCTGGCTCGCCATTGGCAGAAAAAGGGATTGAAGAATTGGGACAACGTTTTGTGGACATGAGCAGCCCCTATTCACCCCGTTTGATGGACAAGGCAAAGCACATTGCAAAACAACATGGCTTTCCATTACGTACAGGTGTTTATGCTGCAGTAACAGGGCCTCAGTTGGAAACAAAAGCTGAATACCGCTACCTTAAAATCATAGGCGCAGATGCTGTGGGAATGTCTACCGTTCCAGAAGTTATTGTAGCAAATCAACTCCAAATGGAATGCATCGCATTTTCCGTTTTGACCGATGTTTGTGATCCCGATAACTTAGCACCAATAAATATTGAAGACATTATGGCTGCAGCTAAAAAAGCGGAACAGTCTTTGATAATAATTGTAAAAGAATTACTATCGACCCAAAAAAAAATAAAATGAGCTATTTAGAAGTCACCAAAGATGTATATAAAGAAGCAGCCCTTACACCAGATGTAGGCTTGTGTTGTACTACAACCCCAATATGGCAATTCCCTGGATTATCCATTCCAACCATAATGCAAGAAATGAATTACGGCTGCGGATCTACCGTTCACCCCAGGGACTTGGTCAACAACCCAAAAATCCTTTATGTTGGGGTTGGAGGTGGAATGGAATTACTACAATTTTCTTACTTCTCAAGACAAAAAGAAGGTGTTATTGGTATTGATGTCGTAGAGGAAATGCTCGAAGCTTCTCGTAAAAACTTTGTGATTGCTGAAAAAGAAAACGATTGGTTTCAATCTGATTTTGTTCAACTTAAAAAAGGAGACGCTTTGGCCTTACCAGTAAAAGATGAAAGCATTGATGTTGCGGCTCAAAATTGTTTATTCAATATTTTTAAATTGGATGAACTCAAAAAAGCACTCATGGAAATGTACCGCGTTTTGAAACCACACGGTCGTTTGGTGATGAGCGATCCAATCTGTGAACAACCCATGAACGAAACCCTTAGAGAAGATGAACGTCTCCGCGCGCTATGCCTCTCTGGCTCAATTCCCTTGAATGACTATATAAAGCTATTGACTGATGTGGGTTTTGGCACTATTGAAATTCGCGCAAAGCGTCCCTATAGAATCCTTGACCCAAAGCATTATCCTAGCGATGAAACCATCTTTATTGAAAGCGTAGAAGTATGCGCCATTAAAGATCCTATGCCTGCAGATGGACCTTGTGTCTTTACTGGTAAAGCGGCCATTTATTATGGAAGTGAAGACTTCTATGATGATGAAAACGGCCATGTATTATTGAAAAATCAACCTTTAGCTGTCTGCGATAAAACAGCCAATGCACTAAAAAAGAATAATCGAAATGACCTCTTCATCAGTGAATCCACTTTTCACTACGATGGTGGTGGTTGTTGTTAATACCCTCAATCCTATGAACCTACGTTATATCACTTTATTAATGCTTCTTTTTTCTTTGTCTGTTGTTGCACAAAAAAGCATACACAATTTATGGACTGCCGCATTACAAGAACATGTAGATGACGACGGAAATGTTAACTATAAAAGCTGGAAAGAAGACACCACCTATTTGGATAATTACATTCAAACTTTGGAAGATAATCCACCTACCAAAGTCTGGTCTAAAAACGATTCATTGGCCTATTTTATTAATTCCTACAATGCGGTTACGGTTAAATTAATTTTAGATAATTATCCCTTAAAAAGCATAAAAAATTTAATTACCCCCTGGGGATTAAAACGTTTCACTTTGGATGGAAAAAAGATTTCACTGAATGATATTGAACACGAAATTCTGCGAAAAATGAATGAACCTCGCATTCATTTTGCCATCAATTGCGCTTCTGCCTCTTGCCCAAAACTGATCAATGTTGCTTTCGAATCGCATACCATGGAAACTCAATTGGAAGAAGTCACCCGCGACTTTATTAATGATCCCGAAAGAAATAAGATCAGTGAGAAAAAAATTCAGCTTTCCCGTATTTTTCAATGGTTCGATGCTGATTTTGGGAATAAGAAAGAACGCATTGCTTTTATCAGAAAATATGCCAATCAATCCTTTGGTGAAAACCCAAAAGTGAGCTTTTTGACCTATGACTGGCTTCTCAACGACTAAGGTAGGCTTGTCCATTATTGTGCCTATTCTAAACGAAGCTACTGTTCTCCCTTCTTTTATTGAGACCCTTCTGGCTAATTCGTTTTATGAAAATCAATTGATCTTTGTTGACGGAGGAAGTGTTGATGGTGGAGCAGAATATATAAGCTCTCATGAAAAATGTACATTGCTTAAGAGTGAAAAAGGGCGTGCAAAACAGATGAATATTGGAGCCAAAGCCGCTCAATTTGATTTACTTTATTTTTTACATGTTGACAGCATCCCTCCCAAAAATTTTGACCGACACATTCTAGAAAAAAACCGACAAGGAGAACAAGCAGGTTGCTTTCGAATGCAGTTTGATTCTAATCATATTGCCTTAAGATGTACAGCCTTTGCCACCCGCTTTAACAATCGTTTTTGTAGAGGAGGAGACCAATCTTTATTCATTGATAAAACCCTTTTTAATCAATTAAATGGTTATAATGAGCTGTATCAAGTCTGTGAAGATGGGGAATTTATTGATCGCATTTACAAACAAAATGGCTTTTGCGTTTTACCTCAAAAAATAACAACCTCTGCGCGAAGGTTTGAAGAAAATGGCGTGTGGCAACTGCAGTTCCATCACGGAATTATTCACCTTATGCGATCCATTGGATGCTCTCCAAAAAGGCTTAGCAAATACTATTCGTTCTTTGTGAAATAGGATTGTAAAACTGCTTCAGCCATTTTATTTTGCGGAGTAAAGCCTGTGTTCCCCTCTCCACCTGATGTTGAATGCTGTGGAAACCATTTCCACACAAAACCACCCGCCCACCAATTTTTTGACGCAAATGTTTGCAATAAAGCTTCTAGAGCAATGGCCTGGCTCTTTGAATTATATCTTACGCTTTTTTGATGGTAATCCCATGGACGAGAAACTGGATCATCAATACTTCTGTATCCCATTTCTGAAAATAAGACTTGTTTTTGTAAAGAATCACTCAATCGCTCCAAAGCAACTACCGTTGGAATCCATCGTTTTTTGAGAATAGATACGCTTAAGGTTTCCTTTCCTTTTAAAGGAAAATAGGCATTAACCCCTATCAAATCAAGTTGATCCCAAAAGGGAACCTTTGAATAGCTATCCCAATTTTCAGCATAGGTGATCTTCCCAGAATATATTTGTCTGATTGCTACAATCAAATTCTTCCAGTAAACTGGGTCATTTTCAACAACTGAAGCCAACTCTGTACCAATGCAAAATAAAGTTAATTGATGATGCTCCGCTAAAGCTGCAAAGTGTAAAATAAATTCTTTGTAGGAGCTTTTGAATGATCGCCAACCCTCCTCACTTTTGGGGTCAATTTTCCCAGTAAACTCTCCATTTCTTATCCACAATTGTGGTTTTAGCATAAGCTTGATTCCTGCTTGATTAAACATTGGAATCGTTTGATTTAACCCTTCAGCTGTTTCACCTTTCCATTGACCTGCTCTGTTAAATTTCACAAGGCTGTCCTGCAGGCTAAAGAGATAACCAAAGGGCATTAGGGTAACCCAATTGGCGTTTACAGCCAGAACACTCTCCACTTGATTGAATTGAACATCGTTTCGAGTACCAACAAAACTAAGTCCATGTATTTTCTGTCCATACACTAAAAGTGAACTTAACAAAAATGCACTTAGCAAAAAACATTTCGTTTGCATCAATGTAAGTTAAGCAACTTCTTCAGTTTTATATATTCGAAGAACAAATAATAGGGCGTGAAGACCACAACAGCTATAAAAGCTGTAATAACCAAAAAAATTACAAAAAATCCAGCGATAGAAAACAAGTCATCTGCATCCTTAAAAATTGGATAGTAATGACGTAAAAACAAAGCAGAGAATAATAAGGTAATAATAGCAAATACGATAAACATAAGACAAGATTTAGGTTAGTAAAATTATTATGCGGCTTCGATACAGGTAGCAATTAAGTCCTTTTGAACAAACTCCCAGCCGCGTTGACATTCAGCATGGATTACTTCCGCCTGAGGAAAGCTCGAGAAGTCTCCTTGCTCTATGGTGAGCAATACTCCCTCACTGTGAGGGGAAATCATAAAACGCAATTCTGAACTTTGCCCTTTAAGACCCGATCCTTTATGGAAAATGGTGAAGCGTAAGCAACGATAGGGGCTGAATTCCAGAAGTTCTCCGTTTACGTGGATTGTTTCTGATTCATCTTCGTGCACTTCTACCCATTGAACCTCGTCCCCAATTTCCCAATTGCATTTTAGTTTGCAATTGTACATGTACTTTTCAGTATACTGTGGTTCTGTTAATACAGACCACAAAACTTCTTTGGTTACTTTAAGAGGGAGTTCCAGAACAGCCCATAATGGTTTTTTCATTCTGTTGAATTTAAAACCTTAAAAGAGAATAGATTTATGCAATCAAAAGTTAAATCACGCTCATTTTAAGTAAGATTTGGTATTACTAATTTACACTTTTTTTTATAACTGATATAAATACGTTACCTTAGGGTAAATATTTTTTATGGTATCCCAACCCCCGATCATCATCATTGGAAATGGAATTGCTGGTATTACTACCGCAAGACATATTCGCAAAAGAAGCGACATTCCAATACTAATCATTTCTAAAGAAAGTCGCTATTTTTTCTCCAGAACTGCATTGATGTATGTCTATATGGGACATCTCAAATGGGAGCACACCCAACCCTATGAAAATCATTTTTGGAAGAAAAATAGACTTGACTTATGCCAAGAAACGGTAACCAATATTGATCCTCAAGTAAAAACTGTAGAGCTTTCCAACGGATCTATTCTTTCATACACCTCCCTTGTTTTAGCTACTGGATCCCTTCCAAATAAATTTGGTTGGCCTGGAGAAAATTTAAAAGGCGTACAAGGACTTTACTCTAAACAAGACCTCGAAAACCTAGAAGCACTTAGTTCCTCGATCAAAGAAGCTGTTGTAGTTGGCGGGGGACTCATTGGAATAGAATTGGCAGAAATGCTTCATGCAAGAGGTAAAAAAGTTACTTTTCTGGTGCGAGAAGAAAGCTTTTGGAATACGGTTATTCCAGAGGGAGATTCAAAAATGATTAACCGTCATATTATATCACATGGAATTGATCTCAGACTTTCAACTAACTTGAGTGAAATTATTGAAGATGAAAACGGAAGAGCTAAAGCAATAAGAACGGACAAAAATGAAATTATTCCCTGTCAATTTGTTGGATTAACGGTTGGCGTTCGGCCCAATATTGACTTTATAAAACACACCTCAATCGCTACTAACAAGGGAATTCTTGTCAATAAGTACCTAGAAACAAGCCAAACAGACATTTATGCGGTTGGTGATTGTGCCGAACAACAAGAACCCCTTCCAGGCAGAAGACCTATTGAAGCAGTTTGGTATACAGGACGCATGATGGGAGAAACGCTAGCAAAAACCCTTACTGGAAAAAAAACAGCCTATCAACCAGGACATTGGTTCAACAGTGCTAAATTTTTTGACATTGAATACCAAACCTATGGTTTGGTCGCTGCTCGCCCAACCAAAGCTGAAATCCATTTTCATTGGGAGAATGCTGAAAAAAATATTTGCATTACAATTGCTTTTAATAAATCTACAAATGAATTTCTAGGAATAAATTCGTTTGGAATACGTTTACGTCACGAAATTTTCGATCAATTTCTAACAGAAAAAAGATCGGTATTTCATGTTCTTGAGCATTTGAATGATTGTAATTTTGATCCAGAATTTTTTGCCTCCCATGGAGTTGAAATAGTGACGAAATTTAACCACGAATACAATACGAATATTCGATTAAAAAAGAAAAGTTGGACCCGTATTTTCAACAACCTAATTACAAAAGAATGAAAACATTACAAAAATTCGGATTAGGCATTTTCTTGACTGGGTTAATGCTTTTTTGTTCGCTAATATTTTTAGGGAAATACCAACTCACCCATCAAGAATTTGACGCTTTAATTGCTGAGAAAGGAATTAAAAGCGACCTGTTTATCGCAAATATAAACAGTAAGGTGACTGACAAGGCCTTCTCAGGACCTTTTGAATTTTCTAAAAGGGTTATTAGCGCGCTGGAAGAAGCAAATAAAGTTCATCGAAAGAAAAGAGAATGGAGTAAAGTGATTTGGGATAAACCCCATAGTTTTTCTTATGAAGTGTCTAAAAAAGCTGGGAAGGGAATGATTCCCAACAACAAGGGTTGGTTTTGGTTTTTAACCTTCGGATTGGGCATTATTGGATCCCTCCTATACATCATTCCTAACCTAATAACTCTTGGTCCTCCAGGAATAAAAAACAATAATATTTACTTCGATTCTAGTACCAATAGAGGTTTTATGGGATGGTCAGTATTTATCTTCTTGGTTAGTTTTTATGTTTTGCTGTATTTTTTCCCTGACTATATTGTCAATTGGACGTATATCGTCGATCCAATTAGCCAAAGTATAAGCGGTAACCTAGCCAGCCAATGGTTTTTATACGGCTTCCTGTATTGCGTTGTGATGACCGTTATGGCGATTCGCATGTACATAAAATACCGAAACAACAAATATCAAATTCTAAGAACAACATCTGTCCTTTTTTTTCAAATTGTATTTGCTTTTTTAATCCCTGAAATCTTGGTTCGTTTCGAAAAGCCCTGGTATGATTTTAAAAATGCCTTCCCTTTGGATTATGATTTTTTCTTTAGTTGGAATCTAAACAGTTTAATTTCTAGTGGTGGATTTGGCTTATTTATTCTAGTGTGGGGAATTGTTTTGACCTTGGTCATTGTCCCTGTAATGGTCTATTTTTTTGGCAAACGCTGGTATTGTTCATGGGTTTGTGGTTGTGGAGGTTTGGCAGAAACCCTTGGCGATCCCTATCGACATCTTTCAAATAAATCTATTGGAGCGTGGAAATTAGAACGTTGGTTGGTACATGGTGTACTTGCATTTGCTATCGTGATGACTGGTTTTACACTTTATACCTATTTCTCTGGCACGAGTGCTATTTTAGGCATTAAAACACAAAGCATTCAAAGCACTTATGGCTTTTTAATTGGATCAGTTTTTGCTGGAGTTATTGGCACAGGGTTTTATCCCATTTTTGGAAATCGCGTTTGGTGTCGTTTTGGCTGCCCGCTGGCCGCCTATCTAGGTTTAGTTCAACGCTTTAAATCACGTTTCCGTATTACGACAAACGGAGGTCAGTGTATCTCTTGTGGAAACTGTTCCACCTATTGCGAAATGGGAATTGATGTACGTGCCTATGCTCAAAAGGGACAAAATATTGTGCGTTCCTCTTGTGTTGGCTGTGGAGTCTGTTCTGCCGTTTGTCCAAGAGGTGTATTGAAATTGGAAAACGGCCCTGTAGCAAATAGAACCCACTTACCTAACTTCCCTTTAGGGAACACACTAGACTAATTATTATTCAAATAAATTAAATTGAACAATACACCTTCTCTCTCTGTAACTGTCATTATTCCTGCTTTTAATGAAGAAAAATCAATTGCCAAAGTTATTGAAGAGATCCCTAGTTTGGTCGATGAAATTATTGTCGTTAATAATTGTTCAACAGATAAAACAGCAACAGTTGCCGCAAGCGCAGGAGCGACCGTATTGAACGAAAACCGTATGGGCTATGGGTATGCCTGTTTAAAAGGAATTGATCATGCGGCAAAGCAAGAAAAACAACCTGATGTGGTGGTTTTTCTCGACGGTGACTTTTCAGATTATCCCCAAGAATTGACAAAAATCATTGCACCAATCAATAACAATGAAGCAGATTTTGTGGTTGGAGCTCGGGTCAAAGAATTACGGGAAGAGGGTTCAATGACTCCCCAACAAATCTTTGGGAATTGGCTAGCGTGCTTTTTAATGAAGGGGCTATTCAATTCTACTTTTACCGACCTTGGCCCTTTTCGAGCCATTAAATGGGAAACACTTCAGGCCCTGAAAATGTCGGATAAAACCTATGGATGGACAGTGGAAATGCAATTGAAGGTTTTACGTCAAAAAATAAGCTATCAAGAAATCCCTGTTTCCTACAAAAAAAGAATAGGAGTCTCCAAAGTATCTGGGACAATAAAAGGAACTATATTTGCAGGAGCAAAAATTATTGGCTGGATTTTCAAACATTATTTATCGTAATTTATACACTATGGAATACTTTTTATTAAACTTTTCCTTTCTTGTGATGGGTTTGTATTCTTTATGTTTGATACTGATTTTTTTCTACAGTCTTGCCCAACTGAATCTTTTATTCAATTACATAAAAGCGCAAAAAAATAAGCCGACCTTAACCAATTTAGACACTACCGATCTTTTAAACGTCCCCTACGTAACCATTCAACTTCCTGTGTTCAATGAACTCTATGTAATGGAACGCCTTTTGGAATGCATCAATAAAATCGAGTATCCGAGAGAACGCCTAGAAATTCAAGTGCTTGACGATTCGACAGATGAGTCTGTTGAATTGACTGAAAAATTAGTACGTAAACTACAAAAAGGCGGCTTAGACATTTTGCAAATCCGACGTAAAAAGCGTGTTGGATTTAAAGCAGGAGCCCTCAAAGAAGGTTTAGAAACAGCAAAGGGAGAATTCATTGCAATCTTTGATGCAGATTTCCTGCCGCGAAAAGATTGGCTTCTAAAAACTATTCCGCAGTTTGACAGTCCCGAAATTGGAGTAGTGCAAACCTGTTGGGAGCATATCAATCACGATTACTCTGTGTTAACCCAAGTGCAAGCCTTTGCCCTAGATGCCCATTTTACCCTTGAACAAGTGGGAAGAAACGCAAAAAACCATTTTATTAACTTCAATGGAACTGCTGGTGTTTGGCGAAAAAAAACCATCATTGACGCGGGAAACTGGGAAGTAGATACTTTGACAGAAGACTTGGACTTGAGCTATCGCGCCCAATTGAAAAATTGGAAATTCAAATATTTAGAAGACGTAAAAACACCTTCGGAACTCCCCGTGGTCATGAGTGCCATCCGCTCACAACAATTTCGCTGGAATAAAGGTGGTGCCGAAAACTATCAAAAAATGATCAAAAAGGTGATACATAAAAAAGAGCTTCCTTTTTCAACCCGCCTACATTCTATACTTCACCTACTCAACAGTAGTATGTTTTTAAATGTTTTGATTGTAGCCCTTTTGAGTATCCCCATGTTGTACATCAAAAATGAATGGGGTCATTTGGCTTGGTTTTTTAAAATATCTTCTCTGTTTATTGTCAGTACACTTATCTTCTTTTATTGTTATTGGGAATTGTATAAGCGTCAGAATGGAATTAGCCTAGTTAACTTCTTGGAATACATCAAAACGTTTTTTACTTTCTATACTGTTGCAATGGGATTTTCTTTTCATAATGCTCTGGCTGTTCTCGAAGGGCATAGAGGGAAGAAAAGTGACTTTATTCGCACTCCAAAATTCAACATTATAAATATGAAAGACTCTTGGAAAAATAATAAATACATTCCGAGTAAAGTGCATAAAAATACCCTAGTTGAGGGATTGCTCGCTCTGTATTTTCTCTTTGGTATGTATAGCGCATTTATTGTGGGAGAAAATGGTGATTTTGGTTTATTCCCTTTTCATTTGCTTTTATTTTTGGGCTTTGGCTTTGTTTTTATTTCATCATTTAAGACGCAAGGATAGTGCTTTGGCGAATTCCTTTTCGCTCCTATTTTATCCCGTTAATTACGGGAGCTATTTATCTTTTTGTAGGCTATTTTACCACACGTGAACAAAGCTTTCAATTTCTTTTTCTTACGTTTGGCCTTTTTGGACTAAGCTATTTTAGCCTTCAAAAAATATCCATCAATCAAATCCTATGGCAGGGACTCCTCTATCGCGGATTATTACTCTTTACACTACCGTGGTTATCCCAAGATTTCTATCGTTTTATTTGGGATGGGTTATTACTCTTCAACGATCTTAATCCATACGCCTATACCCCCAATGAACTTATCAATCAGCCACAACAGTTCTCTGCTCTAGCAGAAACGTTACATCAGAACATGGGAGAGCTGAGTGCTGGTCATTACTCCAATTACCCACCAATCAATCAATTTGGTTTTTTATTTGCTGTTTTATGGGAATCAAATTCCTTATTTACATCAATCATTGTGATGCGTTTGTTGCTTATAGCAGCTGATATTGGCCTCTTCTTTCTAGGGAAACAATTGCTTAAGTTCTTTGGTTTTGCACAGGAGCGCATTGGTTGGTATTTCCTTAATCCTCTAGTATTGATTGAACTTACAGGAAATTTACACTGGGAAGGTGTAATGCTTTTTTTCTTTGTTCTTGGCTGGTGGCTATATGTGTATAAAAAGCCATGGCTATCCAGTATTGCTTTTGCTTTGTCTGTTGGCACAAAACTAATTCCACTTCTTTTGATTCCTGTATTTATACGTTATCAGTCTTGGAAAAAAAGTGTGCTAATGGCTTGCATTGGATTACTTAGCTTACTTCTACTTTTTCTTCCTTTCTTCAAAGACATTGGGTTGGAAAATTATCTAGCGACCATTCAACTGTGGTTTAAAAACTTTGAATTTAATGGAAGCCTCTATTATATAGTGCGTTGGATAGGCTATGAAATAAAAGGCTATAACATTATTCGGCAATTGGGAGAGGTTACACCATGGTTGGTTGTCTTAATTGTTCTGGGCTTTAGTTGTATAAAAGCAAAAAAAACGGCTCAGCAGGTTTTTACTGCAATGCTGCTATTGCTTTCTTGTTACTATTTTATGGCCTCGATTGTACATCCGTGGTATATAATTAGCCTAGTGTTTTTAACGCTTTTTACACGCTTTAGTTTCCCCCTCTTTTGGAGTGCGCTTGTTCTCTTAAGCTATGTTACCTATGCGCATCCTTCCTTCCAAGAAAATTATTATTTGATTGGAATAGAATATGGAATTGTGTTTGCTGTACTTGGCTATGAATTGGTGAAGAAAAAATCCTTACTTCAGCATTTTTAAGTTATTGATTTCTTGATCGCTTAGATGTCTCCATCTTCCTCTTGGTAAATCTTTCTTTGTCAGATGAGCATAGGTAACCAAATCCAATTGCTCCACAACGTAGTCCAGCGATTCCATAATTTGATTAACCGCCTTATAGGTTTGATCGTGAATCTCAACTCCAATAACGCGTTTTGGTTCGCCACGTACAAAACTAATTTCTTCAACAAACAATTTCTGGTGCCGATCAATCGAGACTCCCTTTTTTATTTTTTCAATCGAATCAGCGGTTAGGTTTTTATCTAAAATTACTTGATATATTTTCTTTACCCGAGTTTTTGGCGCACGTAATTTAGCCATCAATTCTTGATCGTTGGTGAACAACAATAAGCCAGTAGTAGAACGATCCATTGCTTGAATTGGATCAATGCGAAAAGGTACAGCTCGATCAATCAATTCCATTACATCTTTCTTATAGGTCCCTTTTTTAACAGAAGCCAAGAAACCTTTCGGTTTATTCAACAACACATAGGTGGGTTTGTCTGCCGTTATTCGTTGTCCATCAAAACGCACATCATCGCCAGGGGCCACTTGATAACCCATTTCTGTGATTACCTTGCCATTGACCTTAACAGTGCCCAATGAAATATGCAGATCGGCTTCTCGGCGAGAACACAAGCCCGAGTTAGCAACAAACTTATTGAGTCGTATCGTATTTTTTTCAGCCATTTCGCTAATTATCATTTAATTTTAAAGTGGAATGCCGTTGTTTATTAACGGTCAATTGAGTAATGTCAGGGCGAGAATAATGCACGAGTGGTTCAAACTTTTGGTGTTTTTTATTGATCCGTTTTAATTTGAAACGGTCGCAAAAAACACCTGCTTGGTTTGTCCAAACTGGAGCTAGTTGAGCCATCCCAACAGTAATAATTCCATCCATTTTATTGACTTTATATTGTGTATCGGACAAGTACAATACTACCTACACCTGCAAGAATTAATGCTTTTAGCAGATTGTGCAGCCAAAGATACATCTTTTGATCCTTGGCTTTCCATAAGAGGACAACTATTCCAATCAAATAAGGAATACAGGCAGCAAAATAATAATACATCCACCCCAATTGTTCTGTTTCTCTTAAGAGCTTTAAAATTGGAATGGAAGAAAACATGATTAAAACAGTTGTGATAATCTTGGTAATCCTAACCCCAAAAACAATTGCTACGGTATTGTACTTTCTGACCCAATCCCCTCTAAAATTCTGTAAATCTTTGACTAAATCACGAATCAAAATAATCAGAAAAAGAAAACTAGCGTGATATAGCACCCAAGTAGATAAATTATCGAAATATAGACTAATGGCAAAAAATGGGCTAATGGCTAAAAAAGCGGCAAATACATTGCTTGCCCAGAAGGTTTTCTTTAATACATGACTGTAGAGCCATATCCCACTGATATAAGCAAAGAAAAACAAGAAGGCTTTCTTACTCACTAAAAAGGCCAACAATAAACACAACCCATTGAAAAAAGAATAAAAGAGCAATTGTTTTTCTGTGGAGATCAGTTGGTGTAAAAGGTACTGTTGTGGCCTGTTGATTCGGTCTTTCTCCGCATCATAAAAATTATTAATCAAGTAGCCTCCAGCAATAGCAAAAGAGGATGCAAGTACAAGGAAAAATAAATTATAATCCGTTAAATGAGTTACCCAAGAACGTTGGGGAGCGAGGATATAACGTGCACTAAGATACTGTGCAACTACCAAAACAAGAATGGTGTATCCACGTGCTGAAGCAAATACAGCGAGTAAAGGCAAAAAAGATTTCAAAAATGGTTTAGGGAAAAGCCGCATGCTTTTCAGAAATTATATACTACTTCAAGTCGATAGTCTTCCAAAGCTGTTTTAGCTTTTTCAAAATCTTCCGTAAAGCCTAAAATATAGCCTCCTCCTCCAGATCCACAAAGTTTAAGATAATAGTCGTTTGTTTCTAAACCTTTGCTCCAAAGGGCGTGAAACTGTTCTGGAATCATGGGCTTAAAGTTATTCAACACAAGTTGAGATAATTTTTTTGTGTTGGCAAACAAAGACCTAAAATCTCCACTTAAAAAGTCATCAACACAGTGGTCTGTGTAGCGAATAAATTGCTCTTTCATCATCAAACGGAAAGGCTCTTGTTCCATGTTTTTTAAGAAAATTGAAACCATGGGGGCTGTTTCACCAACAATTCCGCTGTCCAGCAAAAACACAGCTCCTTTCCCCTTGGGGTTCTGCGACGGTAAGCCAGTTGGCTCAATACTGTCTTTGGAATGAATTAAAATGGGCAAACTCAAATAACTATTCAAGGGATCTAAACCCGAAGATTTACCGTGAAAAAAAGATTCCATGGCGGAAAAAATTGCTTTGAGTTGTTGCAATTTTTCTTTGGTAAGATTTTCTAAAACGGTAATCTTATCAAGAGCATATTGATCATAAATAGCAGCGACTAAGGCACCACTACTCCCAACACCATAACCTTGAGGAATACTGCTGTCAAAGTACATTTTTTGATCTAAATCGGCCTGTAAATGATCCCAATCAAAACAAACGATTTCTTTTGGAAGCTGGCGCAAGTACTCACAAAACGCAAGAAGTTTTTTATGCGAGTCTACAAATTCTCCCTCAGCAGATAATTTTAGTGCACCACGATAAAAATTATATGGAATGGAAAGGCCTTTGGAATCTTTAATGATTCCATATTCTCCAAAGAGAAGAATTTTAGCATAAAATAACGGTCCTTTCATATCGCTACAAACTTACAACATTTTAGCACCAGCACCAACTTGATCTTCAATGTACTGCCCATCTTGACAATAGGTTGATAGCTCTGTTTTAATAAAATCTAGAATTACCGCTTTATTTTCTTCTGGATAAAGTAAATGTACATTTGCTCCAGCATCAAGAGTAAAGGAGAGTGGCAATCCAGTGTCTTGACGAAATGCCCATATTTTATTTAACACAGCCAAGGTATTGGGTTGCATTAACACAAAATAGGGGTTAGAAGCCATCATTAAGGCGTGCAGGGTTAGTGCTTCCAATTCGACTAAGGCAATAAAATCGTCCATTTCTCCAGTCGATAAAATAGCCAATAAACTTGCAAAATGTGCATGAGCTTTTGCAAATCGTGTGGCAGCATAGGGATGGTTTTCCATCAATTGATGTCCCAGGGTGCTGCTCACCTTTTTCTGTCCTTTATCGATAATCAAAATAGTGTCTTGAAATGTTTTGAAAACAGGGTGAATTTTTTCTGAGAGCTGTGTTCCATAGGTTTGCGAACTGTAAACAAGGGAAGTTGTTTCTCCCCAAGTCATTATTGGTCCAACAATACTTCGTGCCGCACTTCCAGATCCTAGCCGAGCCAAGAAAGAAGCTTTTTGATTAAAGTAGTCTAAAGACATGGTTGGATTTACAATTCTTTCCATGGAAACAATTGCCAGTGCCAAAGCGCTCATGCTTGAGGCAGAAGAGGCAATTCCACTGCTATGTGGAAAAGAATTTGATGAGGAAATCTCTAAATCATGCTCAAATAAATAGGGGCAATAAAGCGCAATCCGCTTTAAAAAAGACTCGATTTTGGGATGAAAAGCGATTTCTTTTTTTCCTTCAAACAAAAAGGAAAAAGAAACTTTATCTTGATTTTTCTCTTTTGGCTTAAAGGCGACCCTAGTGGTAGAAACACATTTTGAAAGTGTAAAACTCAACGAAGGGTTTTGTGGAAACTGCTTTCCGTATTTTCCCCAGTATTTGACCAGGGCAATATTGGATGGAGATGCCCAAGTCGTCTTTCCCTCAATAGGTGAAAATCCACTGGAAATAAATTCTTTTGCGCTGCTCATACAGGGCAAAGATACCATTTTCAATGGCAATTTCACCTCAAAATATATTCACTATCTTGCTGATAAAATCCTTCTTAATGAAACGAAAAACCAAAACTGTTTTGGGGATAATTGTCGCGACGAGCCTTTGTCTAACCATTGGTGGGATTTCTGGTTTTATTACGCAAGCCGCAATTCCAGTTTGGTATGCAGGCTTGGAGAAACCTTTTTTTACTCCTCCCAATTGGCTCTTTGGCCCTGTTTGGACCACTCTTTATATCTCAATGGGAATTGCAGCAGGTTTGGTTTGGGCAAAAGGGAGTCATCATCGATGGGTTAAGATAGCGCTGTTTCATTTTGCTGCTCAACTCATTGTAAATGCATTGTGGAGCATTGTTTTTTTTGGATTAAAAAGCCCGTTCATCGCCCTTTTGGTCATCGTCTTGTTACTTATTTTAATCCTGCAAACAATCCGCTTTTTTTTAATTGTTGAAAGAACTGCTGCCTACCTGCTTTACCCTTATTTGGCATGGGTGTGCTATGCAAGTCTTCTCAATCTTGGAATAGTCTACTTAAATTGAGAAAAATATTCTTTATTGAGGGTAAATTCTTTCCGGGTAATCGGTAATGATAGCGTCCACTCCTAGGGTTTTCATTCGCTGAATATCTTCTGCATCATTTACTGTCCATGGATAAATGGCTAAATCCTCTTGATGGATTTTCTTTACATTTTTTTCTGTCAAACTTCTAAAGTCTGGATTAATAGCAAAGGCATCTAACTCCTTGGCAATTGGGATAGCATCTAGAGGGTCATCTTCTGTGAGTACTGCAATTCTCACCTCTCGGGTTGCTGCATAAAACAACTTTAATTCATTCCAGTCAAAGCTAGAAATAAATACATCTTTAGGTGTCAATTTCCCTTGATTAAAATAGTCTTTCAACAGTGCAGCTGTGGGCTCAGCAGTCTGAGTCCCCTTGAGTTCAATATTTAAAACAACTGCTCCATTAATTACATCCAATACCTCGTTAAGGGTTGGAATGGGCTCACGCCCTAAAACAGTAATTTTCTGAATAGAATCAAGTGTTAAGGATTCAATATATCCTTTTGCATCGGTCAATTTCTCGAGGGTTTTATCGTGAAAAACCACCAATTCTCCAGAAGCACAAAGAAAGACATCGATTTCTATTCCGTCCACCCCTAGTTCCATCGCTTTTTTTACAGAGGCAACCGTGTTTTCGGCTACATGCCCGCGTGCACCGCGATGCCCAACCACAAGTGGTTGAGAGCTATTAGTACAGGAAATAAGTGACAATAATAACATATAGATCATGAACTTTGTGTGCATTGAAAACTTCATCTTTTATTTTTTTAAAATCCAGAATTCCCAGGGCTTCATTCGGTACTCATAGGAATAAGACAGGCGTTTGGGTTTGTTATCTTGATAGCGCTTAAAATAACCATTGTAGGGGGAGGTAAAACCAATGTGCTCCTTCGATAGATTAGCCATAAACACTATGGTATCTCCTGCTTTTGTGCGTTCAAAAGCCAATACTTTTTCTCCCAAAGAAGTTTCTATTTGATTAAATTTTCCTGCTTCTTTTCCTGCATTGAGCGAGGGATGATTTTGCTTTAGTTCACCTAGCTGTTTGAGAAGTTGATAGGTCTCGCCTGCAACACGAGGGAAACTGTCTTTCTCAAAAAAGAGCAATCGTTTGTTTAGATCATATTCAACTCCACTATACAAAAACGGCAAACCAGGGGACATATAATTTAGCGCCATCATGGCGTGACTGGCATCCCCATATATCTCATCAACTGTTCCAGACCATGCATTTTCGTCATGAGAGCTAACAAAATTTAGCAGGAAATGAGATGGATCATGTTTGTTGATGAAGTTTTCGCGGTGATTTGAGTAATCCAACACGGTTTTTTTACCGTGGGCAATTTCTTTGGTCAAATGATGCCCAGGGAAATCATAGGAGGCGTCAAAGTTTTTCAAATGCTCAAATCCACCAGGATGATTTGCATCGGTTTCTCCCAATAAAAAAACAGGCTTAAGGGCACGCATAGCGGCAAAAGTATCTTCATAAAAATCCATAGGAACAGCATAGGCCTGGTCCACGCGATAGCCATCAATATCGACCTCTTTGATCCAGTATAACATGGCCTCTTTCATGGCTTCTCTCATGGCAGGATTGTCATAGTCTAAATCGGCAACATCTGTCCACCCAAAAGATTCGCCTGTACGGGGATCTATTGGGTCAATGATCTCTCCTGCCTCGTTTTTCAAGTAAAACTCTGGGTGTTCTTTTATCCAAACATGGTCCCAACCTGTATGGCCTGGAACCCAATCAAAAATAACATACATTCCCATCTCATGTGCTTTGTTGACAAGGGATTTTAGGTCTTCCAAAGAACCGTATTCTGGATTAACACCCTTGTAATCTGAAACAGCATAATAGCTTCCCAAAGGACCTTTACTCTTTGTTGTAGAAATGGGGAAGGTTGGCATAAACCACAGAATATTTACCCCTAGCGCTTTTACCTTTGGAAGTTCCTTTGCGAATGCTTCAAAGGTACCTTCATTGGTAAATTGACGTATATTGACCTCATACAAAACTCCTTGGGCTATATCTTGATTAGTGATTGGCGTAATTGGTTGTACTTCAATAGTAGAAACGGATTGTTGACAGCTAAACAGGCTTAGACAGAACAAGAATAGGCATAGTTTTTTCATTGAATGAATTAAATTAAAAAATAAATATACAAAGAAGTTAGTCTTCTTCAGGGGCTAATTCAATTTCTAATCCGTCAAGTGCTTCGGTAATATGAATTTGACACCCCAATCGACTTGTGACTCGAACATTAAATGCCTCGGCTAGCATAGCTTCTTCATCGTCTGACTTTACATCCAAGGTATGATCTGACAGAATATAGCACTGACATGAGGCGCATAAGGCCATTCCACCACATGTGCCTTCAACGGGCAACTCATGTGCCTTGCAGACTTCCATAATATTCATGGCCATGTCCGTAGGAGCGAGAAGTTCGTGTCTTTCTCCTTCTCTATCTATGACAGTGATGGTAATATCTTTCAATTGTTAGTTGTCTAAATTAATGACCTCTTCAATTTCTGGTGCATGTTTTTTGATCGTCATTTCAACACCTGACTTTAAAGTCATCTGATTGACAGAGCAACCAGCACAGGCCCCTTGAAGTTGTACCTTAACAATTTTACCTTCAACAATATCGACCAAGGCGATATCTCCACCGTCTGCAGCTAAAAAAGGTCTAATTTCATCAAGGGCAAGTAATACTTTATCTTTTAATTCCATTGAATTTAGTTTTACTATTTCACCGCCGAACATCCGGCCATAGTGGTTATTTTTACTGCCTGTGTTGGCGGTAAATGATCGTTTCTTTTCATTAATTCAGAAACGGTATTTCGGGTAATTTCTTCAAATGCCTGAGCAACCAAAGTATTGTTTTGAAGTGCCGCAGGTCGACCAACGTCGCCCGCCTCACGAATACTCTGAACAATGGGCACTTCCCCTAAAAAAGGAACTGCTTTATCTTCAGCTAAATTTCTTGCACCCTCTTGTCCAAAGAGATAGTATTTATTGTTTGGTAATTCTTTTGGCGTAAAATAGGCCATATTTTCTACTACTCCTAAAACAGGAACATTGATGTTTTCTTGTTGGAACATGGCAATTCCCTTGCGGGCATCTGCCAAAGCAACATTTTGCGGGGTAGAAACTACAACAGCACCGTTGATGGGGAGTGACTGAACGATACTTAAATGAATATCTCCTGTCCCTGGGGGTAAGTCAATCAATAGGAAGTCAAGTTTTCCCCAGGCGGCGTCAAAAATCATTTGATTCAATGCTTTTGCGGCCATAGGACCTCGCCATATAACTGCCTGATTAGGTTGGGTGAAAAAACCAATGGACAGTACTTTTACTCCATAATTTTCGATGGGTTCCATTTTGGAAGCGCCATCTACATTGATGGACAAGGGACGAGCCCCTTCCATATCCAACATTGTGGGAATAGACGGACCATAGATATCAGCGTCTAAAATACCCACATTGAAACCCATTTGGGCGAGTGTAACAGCAATATTAGAGGTAACGGTTGATTTACCAACACCCCCTTTTCCAGACGAAATTGCAATGATATTATCGATTCCTGGTATAGGATTTCCTTTTATGGCTTCTGCTTTTGGAGGAGCTTCAACGGTTACATTAATTTTAATTTTAGCCTTTGGATGCACTTCTTTATGTATGCACTTTAGTATTTCTACCTCAACTTTTTTACGGGCCTGTAAACTTGGGTTGCTTAGGATCAAATCAATGACTACCTCATCTCCAAAGACAACTATATTTTTGACTGCCCCGCTTTCCATTAAATTTTTCCCTTCTCCAGGTAAGCTAATGGTTTGCAATGCTTGTTGAATATCTTGTTTAGCTAGATTCATTTGCTTTTTTAAACTGATTCTAAATTACAAATATACAGGGAAGAAGTGGACTAAAAAAGTTTGTTCGTTAAAGCTTTAGCTTTTGGTGTTGCTGGGATCCCAAAAGATTTCCTCAAAGTTTTGGATTTGATTTTCAATTACGACAATCCCTTCGTTTTCGAGCAATTGTTGCATTAGGTTTGTTCCCTCAAAATGATGCTTCCCGGTCAGTAATCCTTTACGGTTTACCACTCTGTGAGCTGGAACATCACTTCGATTGTGCGAGGCATTCATGGCCCAGCCAACCATGCGTGCGCTTTGAGGAGAACCAATGCATTTTGCTATGGCTCCATAAGAGGTAATTCTACCTGCAGGAATTTGCTGCACAATTGCATATACTTTTTCGAAAAAATTACTTTTATCCTTTTTTGACATTGGGAAAACGAAAGCTTAAGTAGGTGATCAGTTTGTCCTTCGACATAAATAAACGCTCGTAGTGAGTTTGAATAGCGGTTACGTGCTTTGGCGAATAGGCATTTCCATAAACATCATGATGCGCATAGTCAACCTCCCATCCTTTTCCTTCCAACAATCCCAGGGTGTAGCCATGTAAAAACTCACTATCTGTTTTTAAGTGCACCTTTCCATTGGGTTTTAAGACTCTTTGATAGCGGTCTAAAAATGCTGGGTTTGTGAGACGGTGTTTGGTTCGTTTGAATTTAATTTGTGGATCGGGAAAAGTAATCCATATTTCGTCAATTTCATTTTCTCCAAATACACGGTCAATGAGCTCAATTTGAGTACGTAAAAAACCTACATTATCCAGACCTAGTTCAAGTGCTTCTTTAGCACCAAACCAAAAGCGTGCACCTTTGATATCAATACCGAGAAAGTTTTTATCAGGATAATTTTGAGCTAAATAGACCGAGTATTCACCTTTTCCACAGCCCAACTCAAGAACAATGGGTTTGTCGTTTTTAAAAAAATCCTTCCGCCATTTTCCTTTGAAAACATATTCAGTCTCTGTGATTTCTTCGCGAGAAGGCTGGACTACATTTGTAAAGGTTGAATTTTGATTGAATCTCTTGAGTTTATTTTTACTTCCCACCGTTGTGCTTTTGTTGCAAAACTAACTAAAATTTCCACAAGAAATTAGGCTTTTGCTTTTGCCAATGTAAATGAGAATTCTGAGCCAACATTGAGTGTACTTTCCACATAAATTTTCTCGTTGTGAGCTTCAATGATATGTTTGACAATAGCGAGACCCAAACCAGACCCTCCTTCATTTCTGTTACGGGTTTTATCTACGCGATAAAAACGCTCAAAAAGACGCGGTAAATGTTCTTCACCAATTCCTTTTCCGTTATCAATGATCCGCAAAAGTACTTTTTCATTGGTTAAATCTTTTATCTCGATTTCTGTCGTACCGTTTTTAACTCCATATTTTAATGAATTTACAACTAGGTTTGACAAGACTTGTATGATTCGCTCCCTGTCTGCTTCAACAAAAATTGGGGTGTCTATATCTAAGTTGCATACCAAATTTATTTCTTTCTTTGCGGCATTAATTTCCAGTAATTCGATCATTTCATAGATTAGTTTAACCAAATCAAACTGAGCTATATCTAGCGATGTTACCCCAGTTTCAAATTGTGTAATCAAATCTAATTCCTTGATGATAAAACTCAAGCGATCTAAACCATTGGCTGCTTTTTGAATGTATTTTTGACGCGTTTTCTTGTCTTTAACATCTCCTTCAAGAAGAGTGAAAATATAACTTTCCACCATAAAAAGAGGGGTTTTTAATTCATGGGCTAAATTTCCAATAAATTCTTTCCTGTAATTTTCTTTATCCTTTAGCAATTCAATCTCTAACTTACTGTCTTTGGCAAATTGCTGAAGACTCTTTGTTAGTGCCCAAACATCTTTTTGCATGGAGGTCTGGTTAAAAGGAATCCCCGTGGGTAGTAAATCGTGGTACATGGCCTCGATTTTGGTGGATATAAATCTTTCAACATATTTTTGAATGACTAAAAACGAGACAACGAATAGAATGAATTGGCAAGTAATTATGTAATACACAATTTCATACAAAAGAGTAAAACTTCCCGTATAAAGGTAAAAAAAGCCTAAAATGATTAGACTGAATACTCCAACAATAAGAATAGATAACTGAATCGCAGCACTATAAATTTTAAACATATCAAGAATACTTATTCTTTTTCAATAACAAATTTATAGCCTACTCCTTTGACTGTTTTAAGGAAGTCATTGCCAATTTTCTCACGTAATTTACGAATATGCACATCTATGGTTCTATCTCCAACAATAACATCACTTCCCCAAACGGCTTCCATTATTTTTATTCGTTTAAACACTTTCCCGGGTTTAGAGGCAAGTAGGTAGAGGAGTTCAAATTCTTTTCGAGGTAAACTAATTTCTTTGTCATCTTTAAAAACTGTATACTCTTCCGCATTAATTAGCAAGTCGCCAATAACAATATTTGCCTCTTGATTGACAAATCGTCGCAACATTGCTTTGACCTTGGAGTTGAGTATCCTTGGCTTAATGGGTTTAGTTACGTAATCATCTGCTCCAGACTCAAAAGCAGCTACCTGAGAGTAATCCTCTCCACGTGCAGATAAAAACATGATTAGAGTGTCTTTAAATCGTTTATCCATTCTTAAACGTTCACAGGTTTCGACCCCATCCATGATAGGCATCATCACATCTAAAATAATTAAATCTGGCAGCTGTTTAACAGCAACATCAAGGGCTTCTTTACCGTTTTCTGCCGTGAAAATTTTATAGCCTTCATTTGATAAATTAAAAGATAATATTTCTAAAATATCTGGCTCATCATCGACAAGAAGAATCTTTATTTTACTTTTTTTCATTCAGCCCGGATTTCTACAATTCCAAATGTACTAAATAATAGCATTAGGGTTTTTCAATTTTAAAAAAAAATCAAAATCATAACATAGCCATAATATTAAAAACTGTTCCGTAAAAGGAGAATGATCTGGGTAAAATTTTAATAGCTTTGACCCATGAAAAAGTCACTTCCTTCCTTTCTCAAAATTGTCTCTACATCTGATTTTGATCGTGAAGTTGTTGCTACTTTCCAATACCAATACAATAACAATGTTGTTTATCGGTCCTATTGTGATTTAATCAATATTTCCCCTACTGATGTGCAAAGGGCGGGGGATATACCCTATTTACCCATAGGTTTTTTCAAGAGCCACCCTGTACAATCGTTCAAGGGAAAACCCATCAAAACCTTTAGCTCAAGCGGAACAACTACGAGTATCAATGCCCAGCACCATTTGGCCGATTTAAGCAACTACCAAGGAAGTTTTCAGGCAACTTTTGAGCAATTTTACGGATCTCCTAAGGATTGGGCCATTTTAGCCTTACTCCCTTCTTATATGGAACGTGAAGGCTCCTCTTTGATTTATATGATGGATTCCCTCATAGGGCAAAGTAAAAACCTGCATTCGGGCTTTTACCTAAAAGATTTAGCTCAATTGCATACTGTACTTCTTCAACTTGAACAACAAAAAACACCAACCTTACTGCTGGGTGTTTCCTTTGCTCTCTTGGAATTTACAGAAAAATATTCAATGAATTTATCTTCGACCATTGTCATGGAAACTGGAGGCATGAAAGGAAGAAGAAAAGAACTAACTCGGGAAGAGCTGCATCAAAAACTACAAAAAGGATTTGGTGTATCTACCATTCACAGTGAATATGGAATGACCGAACTATTATCTCAAGCATATTCCAAGGCAAAGGGACGTTTTCAATGTCCAAATTGGATGCAAGTCACACCTTTTGAAATCAATGATCCATTTACCCCAACTGAAAAAGGAAAAATTGGACGACTCAATATCATCGATCTTGCCAATCAAGAATCTTGCGCTTTCATTGCAACCGATGATCTAGGCAGATCATTTTCCGATGGAACATTTGAAGTAATGGGCAGACTAGATGCAAGTGATATTCGAGGATGTAATTTGTTGGTCTACTAAACAAATTCTATAATAAAATAACTTTTCTTCCCACGTTGAAGCAAGACGTATCGATCATTGATTAAATCGGTGGTATTGATCTTCTTTTCTTCATCTACCTTGGCTTTGTTTATCGAAATAGAATTTTCTTTTAATGCTCTTCTCGCCTCTCCATTGGATTTCAACAATCGCCCTTCTCCGGCTAAGGCAGCAATAATATCTAAGCCATCGACTAAAGCTGTTTTATCAATCTGCGTCTGAGGAACACCGTCAAATACATCTAAAAAAGTTGCACTATCGAGCTTTAATAAATCCTCAGATGTCGATTTCCCAAATAATATCTGCGAGGCGCGTTGTGCATTTTCGAGATCTTCTTTGGAATGAACCAAAACAGTTACTTCTTCTGCAATGCGTTTTTGTAATAAACGCAAATGTGGCATTTCTTGATGCTCTTTGATTAGGCTTTCAATTTCCTCTTTTGATAAAAAGGTGAATATTTTTATGTAATTGGCTGCATCTTCATCAGAAGCATTGAGCCAGTACTGGTAAAATTTATAGGGTGAAGTACGTTTTTTGTCCAACCAAATATTTCCTCCCTCGGTTTTTCCAAACTTGGTTCCATCAGCCTTTGTGATCAATGGACAAGTAATCGCATACGCTTTTCCACTCGCCTTTCTTCGCACCAATTCTGTACCAGTAGTTATGTTTCCCCATTGGTCACTTCCCCCCATTTGAAGGGTACAGTTATAGTTTTTATACAAATAAAGGAAATCGTATCCCTGCAACAATTGGTAGGTAAATTCAGTAAATGACATACCTACTTGTGATTCTGAGCCCAAGCGTTTTTTAACTGAATCTTTCGACATCATATAGTTTACAGTGATGTGCTTACCAATATCACGTGAAAAGTCAATGAGTGAATAGTTTTTCATCCAATCAAAGTTGTTGACCAACAAGGCAGGGTTTTTCTGGCTGTCAGAAAAATCGAGAAAGCGTGAAAGTTGGGCTTTAATTCCAGCAATATTTTTTTCTAGGGTTGGGCCATCCAATAAATTTCGTTCATCAGATTTTCCCGAAGGATCGCCAATCATACCGGTTGCTCCTCCGACCAATGCAATGGGTTGGTGACCTGCACGTTGAAAGTGCATCAAAATCATGATTTGCACTAAACTTCCAATATGAAGGGAATCGGCCGTTGGATCAAAACCAATATAGCCAGCAGTTGGCCCAAGGTTTAAATGATTTTCGGTTTCAGGCATTATGTCATGCAACATCCCTCTCCATTCAAGTTCTTCAACGAATGTATTTCTCATAGTTTCTTTGGTAAACGACAAAGATAGATTTCTCTAGTGAATGGAAAAAGACAATCAGAAAAAACAGTACTTTTAATCCATGATTTTAGTTACCGGAGCGACAGGATTGGTTGGGGCCCATCTTTGTCTCGAATTACTGGAAAAGGAAATTCTCATTGTTGCCCTTTTTCGTCGCGACAAAAAAAAAGAGGCTACACGTGCTTTTTTTAGCGCAAAAAATAAATTAAATCTTTTTGAGCAAATCGAGTGGCGCAAAGCCGATCTATGTAATTTACCCGAACTCACCGAAGCATTTAAAGGAATTACGCAGGTTTATCATTGTGCTGCATATATTTCTATGGCTTATCACAAACAGGTCTATCTTCAAGAAGTCAATCAACAAGGAACGGCTTATATCGCCAATTTATGTATTGAAAATAAAGTCGAAAAATTAGCCTATGTTAGCTCTATCGCTGCACTTGGCAGTGAAACTACCTCAGCCGCTATAGACGAAACAACTCCGTGGAATCCAACACTAGAGAAGACGCCTTATGCCTATTCTAAATATGGTGCTGAACTTGAAGTTTGGCGAGCTTCTCAAGAAGGTGTTCCGGTTGTTATTGTTAACCCTGGTGTCATATTGGGTGCCGGTATGCCGCGAACTCCATTAGATCAATTGACAGAACAAATTCGCAAGGGAATGCGTTTTTATCCTAGAGGCAAAACAGGCTATGTTGCCGTGGAGGATGTAGTAGATGTGTTGATTCGTTTAATGAAAAGTGATGTTAAAAATGAACGGTTTATTTTAGTGGCAGAAAATTGGTTCTTTAAAGATATGATCGAATTTACTGCACAGGCCTTAGGAAAAAAAGTTCCAACATTGGCATTAAAACCCAGCCTACTTTATATTGCCTGGTTTTTTGAGACCTGCCTCAGTGTTCTAAAACTTCGCCGAAAATTTCTAACTAGGGCGCTGATAAAAAGTCTTTCCGACACGAGGGACATAGACGGAAGTAAGATTCAAAAAACGCTTAAATTCAACTATCGCCCTATTGCAGATTATTTAAACAAGCTACTCAGCACTTAATTCTTTCATCTCTTTTTCCTGTCGCAACAACGCATTGATGCTGTCTTTCGCTTTCTTTAATCGCTGTTCTATCCGCTTGTAAATAACCATAGATTCTTTTGGGCTTTGCGCATAGTACAACTGATTTTGCGCCAAGATTGTACTGTCTATATTATATTTTCGAAAAATATAAGCATCATTAAAAAGTGCTTTTCCTTCTTGATCATTGTAAGAGGTTTTGATTGCTTTGAGAAGTGTCAAATCATACAATATATTTTCCATTTTCTCTGAAGACAAAAAGACATCGGGTTTCGTTATGGACGAATTGGTATCGCAGGAGAGTAAAAGAAATACGATAATTACAAGTGCTTTTTTCATCGATCGAAAGTTAATTGTTGTGCTGCTTCTACCTCAATAATCTTACCATTTGCATAAACTGTTTTTCCGTTGACCCAAGTCCGATCTATAACAGCATCAAATGTTGTTCCTTCAAAAGGAGACCATCCACATTGGTACAACAAACCTTCTTTGGTTACAGTTGTTGTACGATCCAAATCCACCAACACTAGGTCAGCGCAATAGCCTTCTCTCAAATAACCTCTTTTGGCAATTTGAAATAAGATTGCCGGATTGTGACAGGCTTTTTCAACCAATTTTTCAAGGGTAATCTTCCCTTTTTTGGCAGCTGTTAATAAGGCCAATAGTGCATGTTGCACGAGGGGACCTCCAGATGGGGCTTTGGTATATACATTACTTTTCTCCTCTAAGGTATGTGGCGCATGATCTGTTGCTAAAACATCAATCCTGTCATCGTTTAAAGCAGCCCATAGTGCGCTTCGATCAGCCTCATTCTTTACCGCCGGGTTCCATTTAATAAGGGTCCCTTTCTCTGCATAATCATCTGCTGAAAACCAAAGATGATGCACACAGACCTCTGCGGTTATTCTTTTGTCCTTTAGTGGTATTGTATTGTCAAATAGTTCCGTTTCAATGGCCGTTGACAGATGAAAAACATGTAGTCTGGCCCCCGTTTCTTTTGCCAATGCTATTGCTTTGGAAGAAGAAATATAGCAGGCTTCATGGCTTCGAATAATTGGATGTTTCTCTATGGGTATATCCTCACCATATTCTGCAATATGGGCAGCAAGGTTAGCCTTTACTGTGGGCTCATCTTCACAATGCACCGATATGACCAAATCTGTGCTAGCGAAAATCTTGCGTAAGATTGCTTCGTTGTCTACTAGCATATTCCCTGTAGATGACCCTAAAAATAATTTTAAACCAGCCACTTTAGAGGTATCCAAACGTTGGATTTCATCAAAATTATCGTTGGTCCCACCAAACATAAAAGAGTAATTGGCAAGTGAATTTTCTTTAGCAATAGCGAGTTTCTCGTCAAACTTTTCAACTGTAGTTGTTTGAGGAACAGTATTCGGCATTTCAATAAAAGAGGTTATCCCGCCTGAAACTGCAGCGCGAGATTCCGATTTGATACAAGCTTTGTGTGTCAGTCCTGGCTCACGGAAATGAACTTGATCGTCAATTAAACCTGGCAATAAGTACTTCCCTGTTGCATCTATTACTTCCTCATTTTCTAGGGGCAAAAGTTTTTCTGCAATGGTCAAAATTTTTCCGTCTTGTATACGAAGATCGTGTTGGCTTGTCTTCCCCTCATTAACAAGAAAAGCATTTTTAATCAGTTGTGTCATAAACGTTTAAATATTGATTTTAATCGAAGGTAAAATACACCATAAATGGCTTCCCAAATGATCGTTTTATCCATTTTTGAATTTCCTTTTTTACGATTTGTAAATATAATGGGCAATTCTTTTAGGCTAAATCCGTTTTTCCATAACTTATACTTCATCTCAATCTGAAAGGCATATCCAACAAAAACAAGATCATCTAAATTCAATGATTGAAGAGACGCACGACTGTATCCCACAAAACCAGCTGTTGTATCTTTGATGGGTAATCCTAAAATTATTCTTACATAGATAGAGGCAATCATTGATAGTGCTATTCTAAAAAGTGGCCAATTCACCACATTAACACCGTTTAAATACCTCGATCCTACAACAACATCTGTCCCATTTTTTAGTGTCGCTAGCATTTGGGGAAGCGCTTCTGCTGGATGAGACAAATCGGCATCCATTTCAAAAATAAAGCTGTATTCTCGTGCTAAGGCCCATCGAAAACCATGGACGTAGGCCTTGCCTAATCCTTCCTTATTCTGGCGTACTTCAAGGTGAATTTGGTCAGGAAATTGTTTTATGAAACTACGCACACAATCAGCTGTTCCATCTGGGGAAGAATCATCGACAAAAAGCAAATGAACTTCTGGTAAAATTGAGAATATTTCAGCAATTAGCTCGGCAATATTTTCTTTTTCATCATAGGTAGGAATTATAATGAGCATTTGTTCCATAGTGTGCGTAAAAGTAGTGAATAAAAGGCTAAAGACAAATTGAAATTCAATTAGGCTTAAATAAATTTGATACCTTTACAGCATGGAAGAATGGATCTTAATTCCACGTACAAACGACAATTGGATAACCTTTGTACTAGGGTTCAATTTCTTGGCATTTGTATTTATAAAATGGCGATTTGAACACGTTTTTTTTTCTTTTTTTCGCCTTATTGACCGTTCGACTCATTTCAAAAATTATGGCGAAAAAGGATTGCTTAAACAAGGGTTTATTCTGTCTCTGACCCTATTTATATTGTCAAACATATCGCTACTAACAACCCATATAATGGGGCATTTTCAACTAATCAAGATTAGTTTTTCCTCGTTTATATTGATTTTTTCAAGCATCATTTTGATCATCGTTTTGCGGCATGTTTTACAGCTAATTTTAGCCTATCTCCTTGATATAGAAGAATTCCTTCATCAATTCCAATTTAGAAACATTACCTATGTTTTTCGTTTGTCAGTAGTGCTCTATATTGGACTTGTTCTTTATCAATATACTTTTCAATTTTCTACGCTTTTTTCTAATGGATTTCTGATTTTAATGTTTATTGCCTACCTATTTACGCAGCTATTACTCGTTCGCGATTTCTTTAGCACCATCAATAGAGGTGGCTTGTATTTTATTTTGTATCTTTGCACTCTCAAATTAAGTCCTTGGATTCTTTTGATTCAAGGCTTGAAACAATAACACACATGAGTACAAAAAAAGTGAAAACAATTTTAGTTTCTCAACCTGAACCTAATAGCGAAAACTCACCTTACACGCGCCTTAAAGAGAAGTACAACCTCACCATTGATTATCGACCATTCATTCATGTTGAAGGAGTTGAGGCCAAAGAAGTACGCATGCAAAAGATTGATTTCAAAGACTTTGATTCAATCATTCTTACCAGTAGAAACTCTGTAGACCATTTCTTTCGCTTAGCAGAAGAAATGCGCTTTAAAGTACCCGACACAACCAAATACTTTTGTGCTTCTGAAGCAGTTGCCTATTATCTTCAGAAATATGTGGTTTACCGCAAACGCAAAGTCTATGTGGGTGAAAAAAACTTAATTGACCTAGAAGCAACCTTTAAGAAATTTAAAGAGGATCGTTTTCTTCTTCCCTCTTCTGATATTTTAAAACCCGATATTCCAAATTTCCTTGACAGATTAGAACTAAATTGGAAACGCGCCCAATTGTATAAAACCGTTGTTAGTGATCTTACAGATCTTCGCGATGTTTACTATGATATTTTGGTTTTCTTTAGTCCTTCTGGAATTGAATCTTTATTCAAAAACTTTCCGGAATTCAAACAAAACAATACCCGAATTGCTGTCTACGGTAATACTACAATAGACGCTGCAGATAATGCTAAATTACGCATAGACATCAAAGCTCCGTCAAAGGAAACGCCTTCCATGACAATGGCGATAGAAAAATACATCAAGGAAATGGCTTAAGTCCAAAGGGCCTTAAATAGCTGGAAACTTAGATATCCCCAACCCACCAAAAGGAAAAGTCCTCCTATGGGTGTGATTGGCCCTAAAAAAGAAACTGGAAGGCCGTGAATTGTCTTGGTTGAAAGCAGCAATATACTTATTGAAAAAAGTGTTGTCCCCACCACGAAAGCAAGTGCTATCCATTCTTTGGTATTCTCAGGAATAAAAGGAAATGCAGATAATACAAGTAATGCTAAACCATGGAACATCATATATCGTATTGCTATCATAAAACTATTGAGCGAATCTTGGCTTAATTTTTCTTCCAAAGCGTGACTTCCAAGCGCACCCAATAGCACACCAAAAAACATGAACAAAGCCCCTATAAAAGCTGCAAGTACTAATTTCATCTTAAAACTTTTGAACGAAGTTAGCTAAATATTAACAATAATCCCTGTTGGTAAAATCAATTTATTGCTTATTTTTGATAAATATTATTAATTTATTAAATGAATAAGCAAGAAATAGTTAAGATTGATGGAATTGATAAAATCTTGTTGAATGGGCTAATGCAAAATGCCCGAATGTCGATCAATCAATTATCCAAACAAGTTGGAATTTCTGGGGCAGCGGTGCATCAGCGCATAAAAAAATTAGAGAAGTCTGGTTTAATTCATGGCTCACAAATCACGATCAACCCAAAGCAATTAGGCTATACTACACTTGCATTTGTTGGAATTTATTTGGACAAAGCAATGAACAACCCTTCTGCCGTAACTCAATTAAAAAAAATAAATGAGGTGATTGAATGCCACTACACAACAGGAGATTGGAGTGTGTTGGTGAAAATTCTTTGTAAGGACAATGAACACCTGATGAATTTACTCAACAATCACATTCAAAAAATTCCAGGAATTTCACGAACAGAAACATTTATTTCCCTCGATCAACAAATTAGTCGTCAAATCAAGCTTTAGTCACGGCTGTTTCCCATAACTCTTAACAAGAAATAAAGTAGGGTCGCAAGCGACCCAATTGCAGCAACGACATAGGTTCTGGCTGCCCATTTCAAGGCATCTTCTGCACCAGCCAGCTCTTGTTGACTAACCATGTTCTTTCGTTTCAACCAATGAATAGCTCGGTTACTGGCATCGTATTCGACTGGAAGTGTAATAAAACTGAACAATGTACCCATTCCAAAAAGGCCAACTCCAATCAAGGCGATTGTTTGTCCAAAGGCAGTACTTTGCCCCAAGATAAGGCCTCCAAAGATTACCCACATTGAAAAACTGGAAGCTACGTTAACTACTGGAACCAAGGTCGAACGCATAGTGAGCCACTCATAGCCAATATTGTGTTGTACAGCATGACCACATTCGTGGGCAGCCACAGCAGCAGCAGAGGCGTTGCGTTGGGAATAGACTCCCTCGCTTAGGTTGACTGTTTTAGTTCGTGGATTGTAGTGATCGGTTAACATTCCAGGAGTAGATACTACCTTGACATCTCGAATGCCGTGGTCTGCCAACATTTGTTCAGCAATTTCTTTTCCAGACATGCCATTGCGCAGCATTACTTGTGAGTACTGTTTAAACTTTTTCTTTAATCGACTACTTACCAATGAGCTTACAATTCCAAAAACAATGATTATTAAGTAATATCCTCCCATAACGAATTCATTTTATTTATACTTTATTTTAAAGTAAATAACCAATATCAAAAGTAATGCCGTAACAATATTTGCAACAATAATGGGTGGACTTTTTATGATTAAACCATAGACCCCCCATAAACAGACTCCGCTTAACATGACTAAATACATTGTCATAGAGACATCTTTAGCAGATTTTAGCTTCCATATTTTATAGACTTGTGGCAAAAAGGCAGCAGTGGTCAAAATGGCAGCAATAAATCCAATTGCATCTATATACATTAGCCTACAATATTGATTATTTTCCCAGGAACAACAATCACCTTTTTTGGAGTCCTTCCTTGTAACTGCTCAAGGGTTTGCTCATCTTGCAAGATGATGTCTTCAATTTCTTTTGGTGAAAGATCCAAAGATAATTCTCTGGTAAAACGCATCTTTCCATTAAAAGAGATCGGATAATTTTTGGTGCTTTCTACCAAGAATTTTTCGTCAAAAACAGGAAAATCAACTAAACTAATCGATCCTTTATGTCCGAGTAAAGACCATAATTCTTCTGCGATATGAGGCGCAAAAGGGGACAACAAAATAGTCAAAGGCTCAAGTATTGCCCGTTGATTACATTTTTGTGCCGACAGTTCATTGACACAAATCATGAAAGCACTTATACAAGTATTGAATGAAAAGTTCTCGATGTCTTCAGTTATCTTTTTAATTGTTTGGTGCAATGTCTTTAAAGACTCTGCAGAGGGAGCCTGGTTACTTACCACAAGCGCATCGGCAGGAAAGAATAATTTCCATGTCTTTTTTAGGAATGAATAGACCCCAGACATCCCAGCGGTATTCCATGGTTTTGCCTGTTCAATGGGGCCTAAAAACATTTCGTACATCCGCAATGTATCTGCTCCAAAATCTTCACAAATTTGATCTGGATTAACAACGTTATACTTGGACTTGGACATTTTCTCTACCTCTCTTCCAACAATATACACCCCATCCTCTAGCACAAAGCTGGCATTACTAAATTGCGACTGCCATTTTTTCAGGGCTTCACAATCAAGTTCATTTGACGCATTTACCAAAGAAACATCTACGCGAATTGGTTCGACCTCCAGCCCTTCGATCAAACCTTTGGAGAGGTACTCTTGAGTTCCTTTTCTTCGGTATACAAAAGCAGAGGAGCCTAATATCATTCCTTGATTAATTAGCTTTTTTGCGTATTCTTCTACAGGTAAATGCCCACGATCATATAAGAATTTTTGCCAAAAACGGGAATACAATAGGTGACCCGTTGCATGTTCGCTTCCTCCTAAATATAAATCGACATCCTGCCAATAGGCAGCCGCTTCTTTGGAAACAAAATCTGTTGAATTACTTGCGTCCATATAACGATAAAAGTACCATGAACTCCCTGCCCAGCCTGGCATGGTGTTCATTTCAAGTGGAAAGATTGTTTTATGGTCAATGAAAGAATTAGAGACTACTTTTTCGTTTTCAGTATCCCAGGCCCAATCGATTGCATTTCCTAATGGGGGTGCACCGTCTGCAGTGGGTAAATAGTTTTTTACCTTGGGTAATTTCAACGGAAGGTGCTTTTCTTCTAGGGGCACTGGAAGGCCATTTTTATAGTACATTGGAATGGGTTCACCCCAATAGCGTTGACGACTAAAAATCGCATCTCTTAGGCGATAATTTATCGTCCCCTCTCCTGTTTTGGTTTTTTCTAAATGGGTGATTACAGCTGACATGGCTTCGGTATACTCTAATCCATCTAAAAAATCGGAGTCCTGTAATTTCACTCCTGCATTTTTGTCGCTATATGCCTCCTCAGAAATATCGATGTCAGCAAATATATTTTTTATGGGAATATTAAAGTGCTTGGCAAAGGCATAGTCACGTTGGTCACCACAAGGTACAGCCATTACAGCACCTGTTCCATAGCCTGCCAAAACATAATCTCCAATCCAAATTGGAACAGGTTCTTGTGTTAGCGGATGGGTGGCATACGCCCCCGTAAACACTCCACTAATCGTTTTGACTTCGGCCATACGGTCACGCTCTGTTCGCTGATTAGTTCGCTCAATGTAGGCATCAACTGCCTGCTTTTGAGCTGGAGTTGTAATTTCTTGAACCAAGTCCAATTCTGGCGCAAGCGTCATAAAAGTAACACCAAAAAGGGTATCAGGTCGCGTGGTGAAAACTTCTAGAGAAACTGAGTGATTTTCTACCGGAAAACGCACAAGTGCTCCAACCGATTTTCCAATCCAATTGCGTTGCATTTCTTTAAGGGACTCTGGCCAATCGATTGTCTCCAATCCTTGAAGCAGGCGTTCGGCATAGGCTCCAATGCGCATACTCCATTGTTTCATTTTCTTTTTAGTTACAGGAAATCCGCCACGCTCAGAAACCCCGTTAATGATTTCATCATTTGCCAATACAGTACCTAACTCTGCACACCAGTTCACTTCTGTTTCAGAAATATAGGTTAAACGGTAGTCCAACAATACCGCTTGTTGCTGCTCTTCTGAAAAGGAATTCCATTCTTGGGCAGAAAATTCCGGCGTATTAGGTGCGCATTCCGCTTGAATTGTTGAATTTCCTTCTTTCTCAAAAACGGCTATAAGATCAGTTATCTGTTTTGCCTTGTCCTCTTTTTTATCGTAATACGAATGAAATAGTTGTAGAAAAATCCATTGTGTCCATCGATAAAATTTTGGGTCAGAGGTGCGTACTTCTCTACTCCAATCAAACGAAAAACCCAATCGGTCAAGCTGCTCTCTATAACGAGCAATATTTGTTTTGGTGGTAAGCTCTGGGTGCTGACCAGTTTGGATAGCATATTGTTCTGCTGGTAAACCAAAAGAATCATACCCTTGTGGATGTAAAACATTAAAACCAGTATGGCGCTTGTAACGCGCATAAATATCACTTGCAATGTACCCTAGCGGATGTCCAACATGCAAACCTGCCCCTGAGGGGTAGGGAAACATGTCTAGAATGTAATACTTTGGTTTATTGGACGAATTGGACGCCTGAAAGGTTTTGTTTTCGGCCCAATACTTCTGCCATTTTTGTTCTATTTCTTGGAAATTATAGCCCACGAGAATTTATTTTATAACCCTACAAAAGTAGCGCTAATGGTGGAAAGGAAAAAGTTTATCCAAGGCAAGAATACAATTTGCCCTGTGTTTTGTAATTTTACTGTCAAAGCGCATAATAATATTCCATGAAATCCAGAGATTCATTTCAAAAAAGACGTCTAATTTCTTCCTATTTTTCGGTGGTCATTAGCATCAGTCTTGTGCTCTTCATGGTTGGCGTACTGGGTATGTTACTCCTTAATTCAAAAAAAGTAGCCGATCATTTCAAAGAGCAAATAGCCTTTACAATTTACATCAATGATAGTGCTAAACCGATTGAAGTTAAACAACTTCAAAAAAGTTTAACACTACGAAAGGAAACAAAAACTGCACGCTTTGTCTCCAAAGAAGAAGCTGCTGAGAGTCATGCCAACGATATTGGAGAAGATTTTATGGAGTTTTTGGGTTATAACCCATTGTTGAGCTCCATAGATGTTTACTTTCTTTCTGAATTTGTTTCTCCCGCTTTTTTGGCTGAACTCAAAGAAAATTTTGAAACAAAGTCCTATGTTAGTGAAGTAATTTATGATCAACCTCTTTTAGAAATTTTAGATGAGAACATAAAAAAAATCACCCAAGGGATTATCGCCTTGAGTGCCGTCTTTATTCTAATTGCTGTCCTACTTATAAACAGTTCCATACGTCTCTCGGTTTACTCGAAGCGACTCATCATTAAAACAATGCAATTGGTGGGAGCTACCAAACGTTTTATTCGTCGTCCATTCATTTGGAAACATTTACAACTTGGTTTATTGGGGGCTACACTAGCTTCTGCTGGCTTAGGCTATTTGTTATACGAATTAAATCTTCGTTTTCCAGAACTCGCCCTCTTAAGCAATCCAACAGAACCTGCACTTGTTTTTGGGTTTGTCCTATTTATGGGGATTTTCATCACTGGAGCATGTACGTTTTTTGCCACCCAGCGTTTTTTAAACTTAACCACAGATGCCGTAAATTAATCTAACATGAAAAAAAATCCTTCCAATCAAAAGCAATTTTTGTTTCAACCCGGAAATTATCGCATGCTTTTAATCGCCATTTGTTTAATCGCCCTTGGATTCATCTTAATGGTAGGAGGAGGAAGCGACGACCCTACTGTTTTCAATCCTGAAATTTTTAACTTCAGAAGGATACGTCTTGCGCCTACATTGGTTTTAATCGGTTTTGGATTAGCCGCCTATTCCATTCTGATCAATGGAAATAAAAAATGAATGAATTAATCGCCTTGCTTTTAGGGATTATTCAGGGACTTACTGAGTTTTTACCCGTTTCTTCTAGTGGACATTTAGAACTTGCCAAAGCGTTGACCTCCGCAGAAAATATCTCAGAAAAAAGTCTATTGTTTACCATTGTTTTGCATGCTGCGACAGCCTTGAGTACGCTTGTTGTCTTTCGGAAAGATATTGGAGATATTTTGAAAGATCTCCTAAGCTTCAAACCCAACCAATCGTTTTACTTTTCACTGTACATTGTTATATCGATGATTCCCGCCGCCTTGGTTGGCTTGTTTTTAGAAGATCTAATTAACTCTTTATTCAATCAAAATATATTACTTGTTGGTGCAATGCTAATATTGACAGGTGGACTTTTATTTTTAGCCGACCGAGCCAAAGCCAGTGCCAAAAGCATCACTGCCTCTTCGGCCACAATTATTGGACTGCTTCAAGCGGTTGCCATATTACCCGGAATATCACGAAGTGGAGCAACCATTGCTACAGCTGTTTTGTTAGGGATTGACAAGGAAAAAGCAGCTCGATTCTCTTTCTTAATGGTTATACCCCTCATTTTTGGGAGTATGGCAAAAAGCATATTAGATGCCGATAACTTGATTATAAACGACTCCCTCTCTCCCTTACTTATCGGTTTTGTTACTGCATTTATAACTGGGATTATTGCCTGTAAATGGATGATTGCTATTGTTAAAAAAGCACAACTCTCCTACTTTAGCTATTACTGTTTTATCGTTGGATTAACTGCCATTGTTATAAGTTTACTATGATCTATACCAAAGAAGCTTTTTTAACTGGACAAGTTATCCTGATCAACAAACCCTTGCACTGGACCTCCTTTCAAGTGGTCAATAAGGTGCGTTGGTTGATTCGACAAAAATTGAATATAAAGAAAATAAAAGTAGGTCATGCAGGCACCTTAGACCCTTTGGCTACTGGACTATTGATTCTTTGCTCTGGGAAAATGACCAAAGAAATTGATCGTTTTCAAGGACAAGAAAAAGAATATAGCGGTCGTTTCTTGTTGGGCGCAACTACTCCTTCATTCGATCTAGAAACAGAAATTGATCAGGAATTTTCAACCAATCATATCACCAAAGAGATGATTGAAAACACTAGAAAAAAGTTTGTGGGAAGCATTCAGCAAAAACCACCTATTTTTTCTGCACTAAAAAAAGACGGAAAACGCTTATATACCTTTGCGCGAGAGGGAGAAAGCGTTGACGTTCCTAGCCGAGAGGTTTCTATCACCAACCTCACTTTAGATCCTTCGGGCTTCCCCTTGATTGGTTTTGTCACCAGCTGCAGCAAAGGAACCTACATTCGCTCCCTGGCCCACGATTTTGGGAAAGCCCTCAAAAGCGGAGCACATTTAACGGATCTATGTCGGGAACGTATTGGAGAGTTTCGCTTAGATCAAGCCATCTCAATTGACGAATTTGAAGAACAATTGAGGGCTGCAAAAGAAGAAATTCCTTCCAAAACAGATTCTTAAATCATCAATAATCATCTCTCATTATTCCTTATATTTGTGAGAACAGAACAATTATGAAATACAATCGTATACTATTAAAACTAAGCGGTGAAGCTTTAATGGGATCTAAATCCTATGGGATTGATCCAAAGCGCATTAAAGAATATGCGGAAGAAATTAAATTACTTCATTCCAAAGGAGTAGAAATTGCGATTGTTATTGGAGGGGGAAATATTTTTCGCGGAATGGCTGGCTCGAACGACGGTGTTGACCGTGTTCAAGCCGATTATATGGGTATGTTGGCTACCGTAATGAATGGCCTTGCCCTACAAAGCGCCCTTGAAAATGTTGACGTGCCAACGCGTTTACAAACAGCCCTAAAAATTGAAGCCATTGCTGAACCATATATCAAAAGGAAAGCAATGCGTCATCTTGAAAAAAAGCGTATTGTTATCTTCAGTGCAGGTACAGGAAATCCATTTTTCACCACCGACTCTGCCGCTGTTCTCCGTGCCATAGAAATTGATGCAGACGTCATTTTAAAGGGAACACGTGTGGATGGCATCTACACAGAAGACCCTGAAAAAAACAAAGAAGCCATTAAATTTGATACACTCTCTTTCGAAGAGGTATTAAAACGAGGATTAAAAGTAATGGACACCACAGCTTTTACCCTTAGTCAAGAAAACAAACTCCCCATCATTGTATTTGATATGAACACCAAAGGCAATTTAAGCAAGGTTGTCAATGGAGAAAATATCGGTACGCATGTAAACTAAATAGCTGAACAATGAACGAAGAATTACAATTTATTTTAGACAGCACCGAAGAAAGTATGAGAAGTGCTCTTGCACATTTAGAGAGCGAATTGTTGAATATACGTGCAGGAAAAGCCAACCCAGTAATGTTAAAAAGTGTTATGGTTGATTATTACGGCACCCAAACTCCCCTAAGTCAAGTTGCCAATATCAATACCCCTGATGGTAGAACATTAACCATTCAACCCTGGGAAAAAGCCATGCTATCAGAAATTGAAAAAGGAATCATGATCGCCAACATTGGTTTTAATCCAATGAACAATGGAGAAAGTATCATTATCAATGTCCCTCCTTTAACCGAAGAGCGACGAAAAGAACTGGCTAAAATGGCAAAAGCTGAAGCTGAAAATGCCAAGGTTAGTGTACGAACTGCGCGCAAAGATGCCAATCAAGAAATAAAGAAAAGTGAGAGTTCGGAAGACGAACAAAAAAACTGTGAAATTGACGTACAATCTTCAACCGATAACTACATCCAAAAAATTGATGACATACTCGCCGCCAAGGAGAAAGAAATCATGACCGTATAAAATTTTTGAAGGGCAACCCACACAATGAAAAAAAAAAATAACTGGAGTTTTTGGGAAGGGGTCGCTCGTCTAATTTTACGCAATCGATTTCCGTTAATCATCATATTGATTGGGATAACTCTTTTTTGGATATCTCAATGGCAACATATGCGCTTTACCTTTACTGAAGCCAACTTATTGCCCGACAATCACCCTCAAAACATACAGTATAACGACTTTCTTTCATTGTTTGGTGAAGAAGGGAGTGTTTTACTTATCGCAACAAAAGATCCAGCTCTATTTTCAACAGAAAAATTAACGGCATGGAAGGCATTGAGCGAACAACTCAACGCCTTCGATGAAATAGACGTAGTTCTTTCGATAGACAATGTCAAAGAGTTAGTAAAAAACAAGCAAAAA
>CAJQKN010000124.1 GCA_905478905.1 uncultured Flavobacteriaceae bacterium
ATTCTAGACCAGACTTTCCTTCTTCAGCAGGCTCAATAGTAAAGACGATATCAGCAAATTTACCTCGACCACCAGATTGCTTTTTATAAACCTCGCGGTGATCTGCAGCTGCTGTTAAAGACTCTTTGTATTCTACTTGTGGTTGACCTTGGTTTACTTCAACTTTAAACTCACGACGTAAACGGTCAACAATAATATCTAGGTGCAATTCTCCCATCCCGGAAATTACTGTTTGGCCAGAGGCCTCGTCAGTTTTCACTTGGAAGGTTGGATCTTCTTCTGCCAATTTAGATAACGCCATTCCTTGCTTATCAACATCGGCTTTGGTTTTTGGCTCAACCGCGATTCCAATTACGGGATCCGGGAAGTCCATACTTTCCAAAATAATAGGAGCTTTCTCTGCAGAAAGGGTGTCTCCTGTTTTGATGTCTTTAAAACCTACGGCTGCTCCAATATCTCCCGCTTCGATAAAATCGATGGAATTTTGTGTATTAGAGTGCATTTGATAAATTCGAGAAATACGTTCTTTTTTTCCAGAACGATTGTTCAATACATAAGATCCAGCGTCTAAACGACCAGAATATGCACGGAAAAAGGCTAAACGACCTACAAAAGGATCTGTAGCAATTTTAAATGCTAATGCAGCAAATGGATCGTTGACAGATGGCTTACGAGAAATCTCATCACCTGAATCAGGATCAGTTCCCATAATCGCTTCTTTGTCTTCTGGAGAAGGCAAGTAACGGCATACCGCATCCAATAAGAATTGTACTCCTTTATTTTTGAAGGAAGAACCACAAATCATAGGAATGATACTCATGTCCTGAGTAGCAGCACGAAGTGCATTGTGCACTTCTTCTTCAGAAATTGAATCTGGATCTTCGAAATATTTCTCCAATAAACCTTCATCGTATTCAGCAACTGCTTCGATCAATTGACCACGCAATTCGTCTGCTTCCGCTTTAAGGTCTTCAGGAATATCAACAACGTCGAAGGTTGAACCAAACTTATCGTCATGCCAAACAATGGCACGATTCTTCACGAGGTCAACGATTCCTTTAAAATCTTCCTCATCTCCAATATTCAGTACAATTGGCACTGCATTGGACTTGAGCATGTCACGTACTTGCTGGCAAACGCCCAAGAAGTTGGATCCTTGACGGTCCATCTTGTTCACGAATCCAATACGTGGTACTTTGTAATTATCGGCCAAACGCCAGTTTGTTTCTGACTGTGGCTCTACACCATCAACCGCAGAAAACAAGAAAACCAATCCATCGAGTACACGAAGCGATCGGTTTACTTCCACTGTAAAATCTACGTGGCCGGGAGTGTCAATAATATTAAAGTGATATCCTTTACTATCAGGTAATGGCTCTCCTTGTTCTGTAGGGAATTGCCAGGTACATGTAGTTGCAGCAGAAGTAATGGTAATTCCGCGCTCTTGTTCTTGCTCCATCCAGTCCATTGTGGCAGCACCATCGTGCACTTCCCCAATTTTGTGGCTCACCCCCGTATAAAATAAAATGCGTTCGGTGGTGGTGGTTTTACCCGCATCAATATGCGCAGCAATTCCAATGTTTCTTGTAAGTTTTAAATTTCTTGCCATGATAATGTCAGAAGACTGTTGTTAAAATCTAAAGTGTGAAAATGCTTTGTTGGCCTCAGCCATTTTGTGCGTATCCACACGTTTCTTCACTGCTGCACCTTCTTCTTTTGCCGCTGCTATTACTTCATTGGCAAGGCGAAGGGCCATGGACTTCTCGTTGCGCTTGCGCGCATAACTGATCATCCATTTCATGGCGAGTGATACTTTTCTGTCTGGACGAATTTGCATCGGAATCTGGAAGGTTGCTCCCCCTACTCTACGACTACGCACCTCAACATGGGGCATAACATTCGAAAGGGCATCTTTCCAAATTTCTACAGCTGTTTTTTCTTCGTCTTGGTTGCGCTCTTCCACAATCGCCATAGCGTCGTAGAAAATTTGAAAGGCAACTGATTTTTTTCCGTCCCACATCAACATGTTCACAAAGCGGGTAACGAGCTGGTCGTTAAACTTTGGATCTGGGAGTAATGGACGTTTTTTTGCTTGTCTTTTTCTCATTGTTTAATTTTTGCGAGAGGATTTACTTTTTTGGTCGTTTTGCGCCGTACTTAGAACGACGTTGTAAGCGGCCTTCTACACCAGCGGTGTCAAGGGCTCCCCTTACGATGTGGTAACGAACTCCTGGTAAATCTTTAACTCTTCCGCCACGTACCAATACTATCGAGTGTTCTTGGAGGTTATGTCCTTCTCCGGGGATATACGCATTGACCTCTTTACCATTGGTCAATCGAACACGCGCTACTTTACGCATCGCTGAGTTCGGTTTTTTTGGCGTAGTGGTATATACTCGCGTACATACTCCTCGTCGTTGTGGACACGAATCCAAAGCAGCCGATTTACTCTTCTTGGCGAGTGTGACTCTTCCTTTTCGTACTAATTGTGCAATAGTTGGCATACAAATTGTTTAAATTCCCATTTTTAAGGGCTGCAAATGTAGCAACTTTATTCTTCTTTTCCAATCGATTTTCTACAAAAAAACGGAGAGAATGGGATTTTTCTCTATCTCTTGAGATTCAAAGACTTTTATCCGTTCGAATTTTATCACTTGGACAGTGAAATTATTCATCATTTAGGCAAAATTAATATAGTCAATAAAAATAGATTAAAAAATGTAAAGGATGAACTTTGGCTTTGAAACTTCAGACATTTGGGGAGCTTAAACATTAGAGACTGCTCTAAAAAGTGAAAAAAGCTGTCATTCTGGAATATATTTCAGCATCTAAAACAAGTTGAAATGGACAAAAAAACCGCCCTCTGGGCGGTTTTTTTTATACTATCCCCTCAACAGCTACACGTTTTTTTGCCTCAAAGGGGTTCATCGCATTGATGAGTTGAAAGGCTTTGAAATTTGTCAAATCATTGGAGGAGATGGAAGCGGTTTGGATGGTTTTATGCTCCAAAAGAAACGCACGCTGCACTCCTTCAAACAGAGGAACAGCAGGCGTAAACCAATGGGTACCGTCAAATAAAACAATGTTGGCGTAGGAGGCATCGGTGAGCAGTCCATTTTTTACCATCAAGATGTCATCACAATTTCCGCGTTGAGCGAAAGCTGTATCAATTTCCGATCGGTTGGTCCATTTGTGCGCATAGGTATACTCCCCTATATCGACCAGCTTTAAGCTTTTAATCTCCCTGCTGGTATAGGGCAATACTTCAACGGTATAGGCCAAGTCGTTATATAAAAATCGTGTTTTAAACAATCCTTTGCTCGGTGGTACAGGAAGCATATCTTTAAGTTGCCAAGGACAGGAACGTTGAAAAAGTCCATGAAAAGTACGCTCCAAACGTTCTTGGTGGTAATCGAGGAGAAAAAACTGTCCGTTTTCGGCCTTAATGGATTCAACCAGTGGGTACATAAATCTTGTCCTTTAGTTCTTGGTATTCGTCTTCTAGGGAGCTGTAGGCAGTAATTCCTCCCCCACTCCAGTAATAGAAATCCGTTTTATCTTGTTCAATGTACCGAATCGCTACGGCAGAATCAAGGTTTTCGCCATCAAAATAGCCATAAACGCCGGTATAATAGCCCCGTTGGCGTTCTTCGACCGACTGTATGATGTCGATTGTCTTCACTTTTGGTGCTCCAGATATGGATCCCGCGGGTAATAAATCCCATATTAGCTCTCCTAAAAAAGATCGCCAATTGTGCGGTAATGTTCCTTCTATCTCCGAACTAACTTGTAATAAATCTTTCTCCTTGTTTTGAATCCTATCGATGTATCTAAATTTATTCACCCTAACCCCTCTAGCAAACTGAGAGATATCGTTGCGGATTAAATCTACAATGGTGCTGTGCTCCCAAAGTTCTTTTTGATTTCCCATTATGGTTTCGGCTGCATTGTGAAGTTTAGCGTCTATGGTTCCTTTCATGGGATACGAAAAAAGTTGTCCGCTTTTAATTTTAATGAAGCATTCTGGAGAATAGCTTAACAGCTGATCTTTTACCCATAAACGATAGGGGGCTTTAGCTGTATGAAAAAGGCTTTCTAAATTACTGTACAGTTCTATTTTAGACGGAAAGGTTAGGTTAACCAAATAACTATCTCCCTTCCTCAAGTGTAATTGAACCTTTTCGTAAGCGACTTTATATTGTTCAAAGGCTACAGGATGAATCTTTACTTTTGTATTGGATTTCACCTGATGTTGCGAAAGATGATTTTGATGTTCCCCAATTGCAAACAATATCCCTTCCTCTTGTGCTTCATGGGGGGGGAAGACCAATGGCTTTTTCTTTTCAAAATCGATGAGAAAGAAAAAAGCTTTTTTACTGCTCGCAAGCTGATTAACCCTATCGATAAAAGATGCTGAATTCATTGATTTTGAAAAATAGTGCTGTAAAGATAAAAGAGTCCTGTTTAGCTAACTTCTAAAATGAATAAAATATTTTCCAAAAAAAATATGGACAGTTGTGAAATTACTGATTATTCAATTAGGGAAAAAAAACGTAACAACAAAAAAATTAATGTTTTCTTAACAATTTAATTTAAATTAATTAAATTTGCAATTATTAACTATATATATGATATGAAGAAAATTCTATTTTTATTCTCATTTAGTGTGCTAATGGCATTCTCTGGGTGGGCTCAGAAAACAATCACAGGTGTTGTTAACGACGCATCTGGACTTCCTTTACCGGGAGCCGCAGTTGTTATTGATGGTACCGCAGAAGGTGTAGCCACAGATTTTGATGGAAATTACAGCATAGAAGCTAAGGAGGGAGATGTCCTTGTGTTTAGCTTTGTTGGCTTTGTCCCTCAAAAAATCACTGTTGGTGCTGCAGACGTGATCAATGTAAGTATTCAAGAAGATTCATCTGAACTTCAGGAGGTCGTTGTTACTGCTTACGGAACGCAAAAAAGAGAATCTATTGCTGGAGCAGTGAGTATTATTAGTGCTGATCAAATAGAAAACGCAACATTCTCTAATGCTGCGAAA
>CAJQKN010000125.1 GCA_905478905.1 uncultured Flavobacteriaceae bacterium
ACAAACATTAGAGCCGCATTGAACTGATGGGAGAAAGCAAAAAAGGTAGCCAAACATCCACACAATAAATTTAGTGAAGTAAACAGATGAGGGATTGCTTTTCTAAGCATAAATCAATTTTTTTTTTCAATTTACAATTTTTATCAAGTTTAAAAATAGTGAAACAAAATACTTTTTCCCTTACTTTGTTTAACACTAAAAAAAAATCGGTTAAAGTGAAACGTTTTCTAGTCCTTTCGTTAAGCAGTGGATTATTACTTGGATTGGCATGGCCCACCTATGGACTTGCTTTTTTTTCCTTTTTTGGACTGATCCCCATGCTGTTTTTAGTAGAAGAAATCAATATTTCAGCGACAAAAAGAAAAAGTCTTGCGGTTTTTTTATACAGTTATCTTGGTTTCTTTCTTTGGAATATCATAACGACTTGGTGGATCTATAATTCAACCTTATTTGGGGCGGCTTTTGCCATTGTTTGTAACAGTAGCTTTTACGCGATTATTTTTACCCTGTACCGCTGGTCATTAACACGTCTTCCCAGAGTTACAAGTCATCTATTTTTAATTTCATTTTGGATGGCTTTTGAAAAGTTTCACCTGAATTGGGAATTTTCATGGCCTTGGCTCAATTTGGGCAATGTGTTTTCTGAGTCAATTTTGTGGATACAGTGGTATGAATATACAGGAGCGTTTGGCGGTACTTTATGGGTCTTATTGCTCAATTTAATTGGCTTAAAATGGTTTCGCTTTTACCAACAAAAGAAAGATCTAAAAACTGCTATAAAGGGCTATCTACCTAACTTGATATGGATAGGAATTCCCATTGCCATTTCTCTTTTATTGTACCAAACAGATCAACCTTCATCGAAAGAAGTGGAAGTTATAGTTCTCCAGCCCAATCTTGATCCTTATGAAGAAAAATACCTGTTAAGCAACGAACAACTTCTCAGTATGACGGAAGAAATTACTCAAGATTACCTGAGCAGTTCTACGGACTATCTCCTCACTCCTGAAGGCTTTTTAGACGAAGGAACCGGATTTAACTTATCGAACTATAAATCAAGCCCTTTTTATTCATCATTAAAAAAATTTAACGCCAAACACCCTAAACTCTCCCTGGTGACCGGTGCACAATCCTATCGTATGTATCCTCCATCCAAGGAGTTGCCTTCTCCTACAGCCAACGCCCTGCGATCTGGTGGCTGGTATGACGTATACAATTCAGTATTTCAGTTTCAAGACAAAAAAGCAGATCAATTGTACCATAAATCTAAACTCGTTGTTGGGGTCGAATATATGCCGTACAAAGCTGTTCTAGCACCGTTAATGGGAGAATTCTTATTGGACTTTGGCGGAACTATTGCCACAAGGGGGGTACAAGAATACCGCACTGTATTTCAAAATTCTGAAGGAGTAAAAACCGCCCCAATTGTCTGCTATGAATCCATTTATGGAGCATATACAACCGAATATGTGCGCAAAGGTGCCCAATTTCTCAGTATCGTAACCAACGATGCCTGGTGGGGAAACACCCAAGGGCATCAACAACTACTGAGCTATGCTCGCTTGCGTGCCATTGAAAACCGTCGTGCGATAGCGCGATCTGCAAATACAGGGATTTCTGCATTCATCAATGCAAAGGGTGAAATCACGCATCAGTTAGCCTATGCTGAACAAGGTGCCTTAAAAGCTAAGGTTAAATTGAATGACCATTTAACCTTTTACACGATTTACGGAGATTATCTGGCCCGTTGGGCTAGCTTCCTCTTTGTGCTCTTATTGTGCATAAGTATAAGCGGTCGATTAAAAGACAAGGCTTCTTTTTAACGTATTTTCTCCACTTTAACTCCAACAATTATAGTAGCTTTGCAGCATGAATCAAACTTTTCTCTTGGTTTTGGGGCTCGTTGCCGGATATTTTATCATTAAAAAGTACCTGTTCAATCCTCCTAAAAAAAATACAAGAATGGGGTTTAGAAGGAAATATGAAGCGAGAAAAAAAGAAAAATTAAATGCGAAAGATGAAAGTTTACACCAAAACAGGTGATGATGGTACAACAAGCTTATTTTCTGGAAAAAGAGTACCAAAACACGATATTCGTATAAAAGCATATGGCACCATAGATGAATTAAACAGTTGGATCGGAGCCATACGAGATCATGCTGATCGTGATTTGAAGGATGATCTCATTAACATTCAACGCAATTTAATGACTATTGGTTCTCAACTGGCCAATGACAGCGAAAAATTTTCAATTGAAAAGATAAATGCAACTGATGTACTTCAATTGGAACAAAATATTGATCAAATTACAGACAAACTTCCACCGCTAAAAAACTTTGTTATTCCAGGAGGACATCCCCTTGTATCACACGCACATTTGGCGCGCTGTGTATGTCGAAGAGCAGAGCGATATATCACTGAATTAAAAGAACATACAACTGTTGATTCAGAAATTATATTTTACATCAATCGCCTTTCCGATTACCTCTTTACTCTCTCAAGAAAGTTCACCCAAGACCTAAATCTTCCAGAAATTAAATGGGACCCGAGTCGAAAATAGAAAAATAACTTGCACATTAGCTTGAAACAAGTATTTTTGCAAAAAAAAAGTCATGTATTGGACATTAGAATTAGCTTCTTATTTAAGTGATGCACCTTGGCCAGCCTCAAAAGATGAATTGATCGATTTTTCAATCAGAACGGGAGCTCCTCTTGAAGTTGTAGAAAATCTTCAATCCATGGAGGATGAAGGAGATATCTATGAATCTATAGAAGAAATATGGCCTGACTTCCCTTCTGATGAAGATTATCTTTGGAACGAGGATGAATATTAACAACCCAAAATTATAAAAGTCTCGTTTTGAGGCTTTTTTTTTGACTACATTTGAGTAGAAAATGCCTAAATAGAATATGAGTTTTTTAAACAATCTCTTGAAAGCCTTTGTTGGCGATAAAACAAAAAAAGACCTCAAGTCCATCTTGCCCCTTGTAGATGCCATAAAAAGCCACAAAGCAGCCTTGGAACAACTAAGTCACGACGAACTTAGAGCCAAAACACTTGAGTTCAAGGCCAAGATAAAAGAGGGGCGTGCTCCCTTTGATACCGAAATTGATGCACACAAAGAAACCATTCTTTCACTCGAAGATATTGATGAACGCGAGCGACTGTATAATCGCATCGATCAACTCGAAAAGGACGCGCTAGAACAAACTGAAGAAGTTCTTCTTGCTATACTCCCCGAAGCTTTTGCCGTTGTAAAAGAAACTGCTGTGCGATTCATGCACAATACTAGTATAGAGGTTACTGCAAATGAATTTGATCGATCACTTTCTCAAGACAAAGATTACGTCAGCTTGAAAGGTGAAAAAGCATTGTGGGCAAACCAATGGGATGCAGCAGGAAAAGCGATTCTTTGGGACATGGTTCATTATGATGTTCAACTGATTGGTGGAATCGCCATGCACCAAGGTAAAATTGCTGAAATGCAAACAGGAGAAGGAAAAACCCTTGTCGCTACCTTACCCGTTTACCTCAATGCACTATCCGGAAAAGGAGTTCACCTTGTAACAGTGAATGACTATTTGGCCAAACGAGATAGCGCATGGATGTCGCCTATCTTTGAATTTCACGGTTTAAGTGTTGACTGTATTGACTACCATCAACCCAATAGTGAAGCGAGACGAAAGGCTTATTTGGCTGACATTACTTATGGTACAAACAATGAATTTGGGTTCGATTATTTACGCGATAATATGTCGCACACACCCGAAGACCTTGTCCAACGCAAACATCATTTTGCGATTGTAGATGAAGTTGACTCGGTTTTGATTGACGATGCTCGTACGCCATTAATTATATCAGGGCCTATTCCAGAAGGAGATCGCCATGAATTTGACGAATTAAAACCCAAGGTAGCCGATTTATACAGCAAACAACGTACAATCTTAACTTCTGTTTTGTCTGAGGCTAAAAAGAAAATTGCGGAAGGAAACACAGAAGAAGGAGGAATTCTATTGTTGCGTGTTTATCGCGGATTACCCAAGAATAAAGCCCTCATCAAATTCTTAAGCGAAGAAGGGGTTAAACAGCTTCTTCAAAAAACAGAGAATACCTACATGCAAGACAACAATCGTGAAATGCATGTCATTGACGCCGAATTGTACTTTGTAATTGATGAAAAAAACAATTCGGTTGAATTGACCGATAAAGGAGTAGAATACCTTTCTGAAAGTGTTCAAGACAAGGGCTTTTTTGTTTTACCCGACATTGGAACCGAGATCGCGAAAATTGAAAATAAAACGCTAGAGCCTGAACAAGAAGCGGCAGAAAAAGAAATTTTATTCAAAGACTTCGGTATTAAAAGTGAACGCATTCACACAATGACTCAATTGTTTAAAGCCTATACCCTTTTTGAAAAAGATACAGAATATGTGGTAATGGACAATAAAGTCATGATCGTTGACGAGCAAACTGGACGTATCATGGATGGAAGACGATACTCCGACGGTTTACACCAAGCCATAGAAGCCAAAGAAAACGTCAAAATCGAAGCTGCTACCCAAACATTTGCTACGGTTACCCTTCAAAATTATTTCCGCATGTACCACAAGCTTACTGGAATGACAGGAACAGCAGTTACAGAAGCTGGGGAATTTTGGGAAATTTATAAACTAGATGTTGTAGAAATCCCAACCAATCGACCTATCGCGCGAAAAGATGAGGATGATTTAATTTATAAAACCAAACGAGAAAAATACAACGCCGTTATAGAGGAAGTAACAAAACTATCTCAGGCTGGAAGACCTATTTTGATTGGAACTACCTCAGTAGAGATTTCAGAATTACTGAGTAAAATGCTGAACATTCGAAAGGTGAAACACAATGTTCTCAATGCGAAATTGCACAAAAAAGAAGCAGATATTGTCGCCGAAGCAGGAAACCCTGGAGTAGTTACTATCGCCACCAACATGGCTGGTCGTGGAACTGACATCAAACTTTCAGAAGAAGTAAAAGCCGCAGGAGGACTTGCCATTATTGGAACCGAACGCCACGATTCTCGTCGGGTTGACCGTCAGTTGAGAGGTCGCTCTGGACGTCAAGGAGATCCAGGAAGTTCTCAATTCTTTGTTTCTTTAGAAGACAACCTTATGCGTTTGTTTGGCTCTGATAGGGTCGCCAAAGTAATGGACCGCATGGGGCTAGAAGAAGGAGAAGTAATTCAACATTCCATGATGACAAAATCCATTGAACGCGCCCAAAAGAAAGTGGAAGAGAACAACTTTGGTGTTCGTAAACGCTTGTTGGAATATGACGATGTGATGAATGCGCAAAGAGAAGTAATCTACAAACGCAGAAAACATGCTTTGGAAGGCAATCGCTTAAAAGTGGACATCGCCAATATGTTGTTTGAAACCTGTGAGGATATAGTGTTGAACAACAAAGCTTCTAACGACTTCAAAAACTTTGAATTTCAAATCATCAGTACATTTTCCATTACCGCACCAGTCCTTCAAAACGAATTTGAGGATATGGCCGAAGGAGAATTGATTGACAAACTCTATGAAACCACATTTAACTATTACAAACAGAAAGGTGAGATCAATGCAACGCTCACATTCCCAGTAATTAAAAACGTCTATGAGCGTCCTGGAAATAGCTTTGAAAAAATTGTTGTTCCCTTTACCGATGGAAACAAAACCCTCAATGTTGTCACCCAATTAGAAAAAGCCTATCAAACCAAAGGGAAACACTTGATTGAAGATTTTGAACGAAATATTACCCTAGCACTCATTGATGAAGCTTGGAAAAACCATTTGCGCAAAATGGACGAATTAAAACAATCTGTCCAATTAGCCGTTCACGAACAAAAAGACCCTTTGTTGATTTATAAATTTGAAGCCTTCGAATTATTTAAAGGAATGATTGGCCGTTTGAATAGAGAAGTAATTTCATTCTTATTGAAGGGAAGTATTCCTTCTCAAGACACTTCAATCAAAGAAGCTAAACGCCAAGGTCGAAAAGATAATTTAAAAACATCTAAAGACGATGTCCTCAATACGGAAGAATTAGCCGCAAAACAGCGTGCTGTGGGAGCTGGTGCCAGTGCACCTCAACGTCAAACGGTGGAGACAATTACACGTGAACTTCCAAAAATAGGTCGAAACGATCAGGTCAATATCAAGAATACTGTTACGGGTGAAAACAAGACGATAAAATATAAACAGGCTGAACCCTTGATCAGGAGTGGTCAATGGGTGTTGGTTGGAAAAAATTAATTCGTAACTTTCCATAAAATTATGTAGAATATGGAGATGTACGCGAATATTTTATTGATTGCCGTACCGAGCTTTATGGTATTAGTTTTACTGGAAATCCTATACGGTGCCTGGAAAAAAAAGCAGACCTATACCTTAATGGATACCATTTCTAGCTTAAGCTCTGGGACAACAAATTTACTTAAGGATTTACTTGGCATAGGAATTATTGTGATTTCTTATCCCTTCTTACGCGAACAATTGGCGGTTGTTACTATGGAAGAAAGTGTTCTCCTTTACTTCATTGCCTTTGTCTGCATTGATTTTGCCAGTTATTGGAATCATCGACTCAATCATTCAATCAATGTTTTTTGGAATCGACATGTTGTACATCACAGTAGTGAAGAGTTTAATTTGGCCTGTGCCTTGCGTCAAAGTATTTCTAGTCTAATAGGTTTTGGTGCGCTATTTTTACTTCCAGCAGCACTCTTGGGTGTCCCTCACAATATCATCACTGTATTGGCTCCTTTGCATTTATTTGGGCAATTTTGGTACCATACGCGCCATATCGGTAAACTTGGGTGGATAGAATACATTTTAGTCACTCCTTCACAACACAGAGTACATCACGCAATCAATCCAGAATATGTAGATAAAAATTTAGCCGCTATTTTTTCCGTTTGGGACAGGCTTTTCGGTACTTTTCAGGAAGAACTAGACGAGGTTCCCTGTGTTTATGGAACTCTAAAACCCGTCAGGACATGGAATCCAATCCTGATCAACTTTCAACATCTTTGGGGATTGGCACAAGATGCTTGGCATACAAAAAATTGGTCCGATAAATTTAAACTATGGTTTATGCCTACGGGTTGGCGTCCAGTTGATGTTGCACAGCGCTTCCCAAAACAAGGTGTCGAT
>CAJQKN010000126.1 GCA_905478905.1 uncultured Flavobacteriaceae bacterium
ATCTGAGATATATGCCCCTGAATACCCACTTCTGGGTTCAGCTATACCCGAGCTATCCGAGGCCTGAAGACTAAGGGTAATGGTGACATTACCTGATGAAAGATCAATACTGGTGGGTGATACGCTTATGGAACTAAGCGTAGGTTTATCGAAATCAACATTGGGATTATTATTAACAACCGTAATTTCTTGGGAAGAAACATTATTGGCAATATTTCCAGCATTATCTATAATCTCACTTGAGATGATTTGAAGGTTGTAATTTCCTGAAGGAACTTTCGATGCTTCAATGCTTTTGTAAGATTGGTAAGTTCCGTTGTATTGGTCACCGCTGACTAACTCCCAGGATGAAAACCATTGAGTTCCTCCGACAATTGAGTTATCTGAGATATATGCCCCTGAATACCCACTTCTGGGTTCAGCTATACCCGAGCTATCCGAGGCCTGAAGACTAAGCGTAATGGTGACATTACCTGACGAAAGATCAATGCTGGTGGGTGATACACTTATGGAACTAAGCGTAGGTTTATCAAAATCATATTGAGCATAGGCTTTCATGTTTTGAAGGCAGATTAGCGCAAAACAAAAAATGTAAATGTCAAAAAATTTGGGTGTTTTCATAAAGATTTATAATTTATAAATATAATAAATAAATAAATATGAAATGATATGTCAATCGCTTATATTCAGAAACTTAGGTTTGAAATTATTTTTTCATAGCTTTAGCCAAAATAATTATAAATGAAAAGTCAAATTATCCTACTCTCTCTTATCGTCTCCTTTTACTCTGCTCTACTTTTTTCTCAAACAGCGCAGGGGCCTTTCGATCAATTAATCATAAGGGGGGTAACCCTAATCAACGGAAATGGCGCGCCACCCCTCGGTCCAGTAGATGTTGTGGTTGAAAAGAATAAAATCGCTAAGGTAGCAACGGTGGGCTATCCAGGGGTTGCAATAAACCCCAACAGACGGCCTGAATTGAAAGAAGGAGGAAAAGAAATCGACGCAACTGGAATGTATCTTTTGCCAGGATTTATTGATATGCATGGGCACATTGGCGGAACATCGCAGGGTGCCGATTGGGATTATGTCTTTAAATTATGGCTGGCGCATGGTGTCACTACAGTGCGCGAACCCAGCGGAAGAAGTCGTGACTGGGCATTGGATTTAAGAGAAAAGAGTCAGAAAAATGAAATAATTGCTCCTAGAATTGTACAATACACCGGTTTTGGTTCTGGCGCTAAATATGGGATCAATTCACCCGAAGAAGCACGCGAATGGGTACGTGAGAATGCCAAGGCAGGCTCCGATGGAATAAAATTCTTTGGCGCTGCACCCGAAATTATGGAGGCTGCCTTGGATGAAAACAATAAATTAGGATTGGGTTCTGCCTGTCATCATGCGCAATTGAGTGTTGCTCGATGGAACGTATTGCATTCGGCTCGTGCTGGCTTGACTTCTATGGAACATTGGTATGGATTGCCGGAAGCACTTTTCGATGATCGTACGGTGCAAGATTATCCGCTGGATTATAATTACCAAAATGAACAGCACCGTTTCGAACAGGCAGGAAAATTGTGGGAACAAGCTGCTAAACCCTATTCGGAACACTGGAATCGTGTCATGGAAGAATTACTCGCGCTTGATTTCACTATCGATCCAACTTTTAATATTTATGAAGCCAGTCGTGATTTACATCGGGCACGACGTGCCGAATGGCACGAGGATTATACCCTCCCTAGTTTATGGCGATTTTATCAGCCCTCTAAAATTTCCCATGGATCCTATTGGCATTATTGGGGAACGGAGCAAGAAATTTCTTGGCGAAAAAATTTCCAGTTATGGATGACCTTTGTCAATGAATACAAGAATAGGGGAGGTCGTGTAACCACGGGTTCTGACTCGGGCTTTATTTTTCAGCTCTATGGTTTTGCCTATGTGCGCGAACTGGAATTATTACGCGAAGCTGGGTTTCACCCTTTGGAAGTCATTCGTTCGGCTACCTTAAACGGTGCTGAGGCATTGGGAATGGATGACCAAATTGGTTCAATTGAAGTAGGAAAATTAGCCGACATGATTTTGGTTGATGCCAATCCACTAGAGAACCTAAAAGTCTTGTATGGAACGGGGGCAATCAAACTAACCGAGGACAATGAGGTTGTCCGTGTTGGCGGAGTAAAATACACCATTAGCAACGGAGTGATTTATGATTCTAAAGCCCTGCTTAAAGAAGTGAAAGATATGGTAGATGCTGCAAAAGCGGAAGAAAATTTCTCCCTCAAGCAACCTGGCGTAAAGGAATAAATCATAGGATTATTTCATATAAAAAAACCGGCAAATGGCCGGTTTTTTTATATTTGATTTTGTCCGTTAATAAGCTTTAAGACGCGCATAGCGATCTAAATGGTAATTATAATCACCAAATAAACGCTGAGCAACACGCGCGCGCTTGAAATAAAAACCAATGTTCACATCGTCGGTCACGCCAATTCCTCCATGCATTTGCATGGCTTCGTTAGTGACAAGTTTTATGGTATCACCTAATTTTGCTTTGGCCAAACTAGCCAGCTGATCAATGTTTTCGGCCTTATTGTCTAAGCCTTGTAAAGCTTTAATAACAACACTTTTACATAATTCAATTTCACAAAACAACTTTGCAGCTCGATGTTGCAAGGCTTGATAGGTTCCAATACGTTTTCCAAATTGTTGGCGTTCTTGAAGATAGGCCACAGTTTGACCAAAGGCTTCAGTTATCATTCCCAACATTTCTGCAGACAAGCAAATGGCGGCCGTATTGTTGATGTGGTTTAGGAGTGCATTTCCATTGCCTACATCGTTTAGCCGCTGGGATGCGTCAATTTTCACAGCATTGAAATCAATTTGTGCATAGGTGCCAGCATCCAATAATACCTCAGTTGTCATTGTAATTCCTTCACTTTCAGCATCGACTAAAAACAAGCCTAAGTCTCCCTCATCTGTTTTTGCAACAACGATAAAACCATCAGCTCCTGCACCGTCAATCACCATTTTTTTACATCCGTTTAAGGTATATTCATTCCCAGTTTTGGTCGCAGTGGTCGCAGTATTGTTGGGATCAAAATAGCTTTTTTCGTCTTGCGCAAAAGCAAGTCGTTTTGTTCCGTTCATCAAGGCAGGAATCCATCTTTCTTTTAGGCCTTGATTGGCTGAGTGTACAAGCGCAGTTCCAGCAAGTACAATGGAGGAAAACAACGGTGCTTTGGTTAACCTTTTCCCCATTTCTTCCATTACTTGTCCTAGACCAACATAGCCAAAATCCAAGCCGTTAAATTCTTCTGGAAAGGTTAGGGCAGTCCAGCCCATTTCCACAATTTCTTGCCAAAGATCTTGGTCAAAGGCTTGGTAGTTATTGTCACGTAGTGTTCTAAATTGCTCCACTGGCGCATTCATGGCCAAGAATTCATTGGCTGAATCTTTGAGCATTTTTTGTTCTTCATTTAATATAAGTGCCATAGGATATGAATTAAGAAGGTAAGTTTAAAATGCGTTTCGAAATAATGCCCAATTGAATTTCAGATGTTCCTCCCTCAATGGTATTTCCTTTTGATCGACAGAACAAGCGTGCTTGCACCTTTGCGTCTTCGTTTTCACTTTCCCAAATTAGTCCATCACTCCCTGTTATGGCTGTTAGCAATTCCATACGTGAAACATTTTGTTCTGTTCCGTAGTATTTAAAAAAGGAAGATAAGGCACCTGCATTAACACCAGTTTTGGCCTCATCCATGATTCGTTGTATGGTCATTTCAAAAATAGAATCATTCATTCCTTGTACCGCAATTTCAGTACGTAAAACGGGATCTGCCAAAACACCATCTCGAAAAGCAAGGTTCTCTTTCGCAATTTCGTGTAATTCACGACGCACATCAGTTTCGCCAACACCACCAATCATTTGGCGCTCGTGGGTCAATAAATATTTGGCAATTGTCCAGCCATCATTGAGCGTTCCAATGAGGTTTTCTTTGGGCACCTTAACATTGTCAAAGAAAGTTTCACAAAAAGGCGACTTCCCACTGATTAATTTGATGGGACGAGTACTCACTCCCTCAGACGTCATATCGATCAATAGAAAACTAATTCCATTGTGTTTTGGCGCGTCAAAATCGGTGCGGACCAAACAAAAAATCCAATCTGCTTTATCTGCATAAGAGGTCCATACCTTTGATCCATTGATGAGGTAATGATCTCCTTTGTCTTCTGCTTTTGTTTGTAGACCGGCCAAGTCACTTCCCGCATTGGGCTCGCTATAGCCTTGGCACCACCAAGTTTTACCGGCTGTTATTTCTGGTAAAAATCGCATTTTTTGTTCCTCACTAGCAAATTTATGTAGGGCAGGGCCCAACATAGAAATCCCAAAGCTAAAGATGGGTTTTCTACAACCTAATCGTGTCATCTCTTGGGTAAGGATGTTATTTTCTTCATCGGATAGACCACCGCCTCCGTATTTAGTATCCCAATAGGGGACAATCCATTTTTTTTGCAACATTTTTTCAAACCAAATTTTTTGGTCCTCATTTTTAAAGCTAGTATTGCGTCCGCCCCAGAAAAAATCACCAGAATCCTTTACAGGTGTTCGCATACTTGCTGGACAATTTTCTTCCAGCCATTTTCTTGTTTCAAGTCTAAAATCTTCTAGATCTGTCTTCGACATCGTTTCCATACGGTCAATAGTTGATTAAAATAAGTGGTCAATTTTCTTTTTCTGTATTGCTTGTTGGGCCACTAATCCATAGAGCGCTACTATTTTGTCTAAGTCTTTAAAACGGGGGTCTTGGGTATGCCCAAGGGAATACCTATAATAGATTTGTTGCACGATTACCGCAATCTTAAATAGGCCAAAAACAAAGTAAAAGACAATATTGTCTACAGGGCTTCCACTCTTTTTTTCGTACATTTCAACCACCTCTCCCCGGGTTGGATTCCCCAATTGGGTGGTCAAATTCAGTTGATTTGACGCCAATATATCTGGATCACTGTGGTGAATCCAATAGCCTAAGGTTGTTCCTAGGTCCATCAATGGGTCACCAATTGTTGTCATTTCCCAATCCAATACAGCTTTTACATTTAACTGATCGTCTGCAGTTAGAACTAAATTATCGTATTTAAAATCGTTGTGCACCAATCCATTCCCAAACTGTTTGGGCATATTTTCATTCAACCAAGTGGCCGTCTTTTCCATTTCAGGATGTTCTTGGGTTTTGGCTTTTTGATAGCGTTTACTCCAGCCCACAATTTGACGTTCTACATAACCTTCGGGATTCCCTAAGTCTCCCAAACCAATACCTCTATAGTCCAGTTGATGTAATTCAACTAGGGTATCCACCAAATTACTAGAGAGGGCTTTAAACTGCGCTTCTGTTGGCATCTGATCTTGTGGAGTCGAGGCACGTAATATGGTACCTTTGACACGTTCCATGAGATAAAACGGGGCACCTAAAACACTTAAATCTTCACAAAAAAGGATCGGTTTTGGCGCCTTCCCATAATTATTTTCCAGCGCAGAGAGGATCTTAAATTCTCGGGACATATCATGTCCAGATTTTATGTTTGCGCCAAAAGGGGGACGTCTCA
>CAJQKN010000127.1 GCA_905478905.1 uncultured Flavobacteriaceae bacterium
ACTTCCCGCCTTGCGCTATGCCGTAAAAGAGTTGAAGGAAACTGAAATAGGTGTTTTTTTAATGCCCTCTTTTTTGGGTTATGGCTACCAAGGAGATGGCGATAAGATTGGCATAAATCAACCTTTGCGCTTTACAATACAGCTCAATTCCTTAAAGAAAACTAGTGCTAAACTCGATTCAAAATAAAAAACTACATTTGATTATTATTTTAAAACCTTACCCATGAAAAAATACAGCTTACACATTTTCTCACTTCTTTTACTCATTGGATGTGCCTCACAATATCCAGATTTAGAAGCCGGATTATATGCCGATATTATTACAAACAAAGGATCAATTATTGTTTCTTTAGCACAAGATAAAACACCAACTACTGTGGCAAATTTTATTACCCTTGCAGAAGGCGAAAATGAATTTGTTGACGAAAAATACAAAGGAAAAAAATACTACGACGGCACTGTTTTTCATCGGGTTATTAAAGACTTCATGATACAAGGAGGTGATCCAACAGCCACAGGATCTGGGAGCCCAGGCTATCGATTTGATGATGAAATCACAGATCTCACCCATAGTGGGCCAGGAATACTCTCAATGGCTAATTCTGGTCCTGGCACCAACGGAAGTCAGTTTTTTATCACCCATAAGGCCACGCCTTGGCTTGATGGAAAACACACGGTCTTTGGTAAAGTGGTAGAAGGACAAAGTGTAGTTGATTCTATAGCGCAAAACGACACTATCCAATCGATTAAAATAATTCGAAAAGGGAGTGAGGCCAAAAGATTTGATGCGTTAAAAGTATTTACAAATTACTTTACCTCATTGGAACAACGCAAAGCAGAAGAGGAAGAGAAAAGAGCCGTTGGTCTATTGAAAACCAAAGGAAAATTTGAAGGTCAGAAAGCTGAAAGTACAACAACGGCTTCAGGGCTCCAATATGTCATTACAAAAAAGGGGAATGGAAAAGCTGTAAAAACAACCAATAAAGCAAAAACACATTATGCTGTTTATTTTGACAACGGAACGCTTTTGGAAACAAGCATGCTCGAAACTGCTGAAGAACTTGGTGTTGTCAACGAACAGCGCCGTTTAGCGGACGCCTACCAACCCATTCCAACAGACATTAGTCCCAATGCAGGAATGATTGAAGGTTTTAAAGAAGGTCTTAGCCTACTCAAGGTTGGAGATGAAGCCACGCTTTTTATTCCCTATTCACTAGCCTATGGTGAAAATCCAGTTCGTGGGATTCCTGGTAAATCCAATCTCATCTTTGAGGTTAAGATTGTAGAATTGATTGAGTAATACCTAAGTTAACAACAAGTCAAACCCACCGCCTTGGTGGGTTTTTTGTTCATGAAAACAAGATCCATCTTTTTTGGTAATCTATTTTTCCTCCTGCTGGGAATCTCACTCCTCTTTGTGGCAAAAGAAAAACCTTTATGGATTGATTCCATTTATGTAGAAAAAGTCTATCCCTTGGTGTTTTCTTCGAGAGAATGGTTTTTTAGTGCCCTGCCCTTTTCGATTGGAGATTTCTTTTATGCCTGCCTAATCATTTGGTTTGTCATTCAATTGAGACGTCTTTTTAGCAAACATTGGAAACAATCACTTTTGCTTCTTTTTCTTTCATTCACAATTATATTTTATTGGTTTCAGGTTTCCTGGGGACTCAATTACCACAGAACCCCAATTGATCAAAAATTGAAGGCTAAGGAAAAATATACTGAAAAAGAACTCATTGAGTTGACAAGCTTTTTTGCTATGAGAAGTAATCTTTTACACGAACAATTAAGTCCAAACGATAGTCTTGCAATTCAGTTTAAGGACAACACCGCTTCATTAATTGATCGAATGCAATTAGCCTATACATCTTCAGACAATGTGGGGAGGGTAAAAGTTTCCCTCTTCAGTTTACCATTGAGCTATATGGGGTTCTCAGGTTACCTAAATCCTTTTACACTAGAGGCGCAGGTCAATGGTCGCATCCCCAAAATCAATCTTCCCATAACCATCGCACACGAAATGGCTCACCAACAAGGCTATGCCGCAGAAAACGAGGCAAACTTTATTGGATTTTTAACTGCATACAATCACCCAGATCGCGATATTCAATATGCCGCCTCTCTCTTTGGATTTCGCTATTGTTATGCAGAACTGCGAAAAGCAAACCCAGCCAAAGCAAAAGAAATTGCACAAAACCTACGACCAGGGATCTTCGGAAATTTTACAATATCTACAGCTTTTTGGAAAAAACATCAAAATCCTTTTGAACCCCTATTCAAGAAATCCTATGACACTTATCTGAAGGCAAACAGTCAGACCAATGGAATCCAATCCTACAATAATGTAGTTTCGCTCCTTTTACAGCAGTTTAATGTGGATGAAAATTTAGGTACATTCAAAAAATAATTTGTAGTTTGGATAAAAATTAAAATATGAAAATACGTTTATTGCTGCTCTTTTTTGTCGCGAGTATTAGTGGTTTTAGCCAAGACTATTTCCCCGCTAACACAAGTGTTAAAACATCAGCCTCGCACTATCAAGCAATCACAAATGCTACTTTACACCCAGCGCCCAACCAACAAATCGACAATGGTACTATTTTATTTAAAAATGGAACAATCATTGCGGTGGGTCAAAATATCAATATTCCCGAAAATACGCTAATCCACGACTACAGCGGTAAACACATCTATGCATCATTTGTAGAATTACATTCGAATTTCGGGATCAAATCAGAAACCGCTGGAGCTCGAAGAGGAAGAAGCACACAATATGATGCAAATCGTGAAGGTTACTATTGGAATGATCATATACAAAGCGATTACAATGGAATAAAAGATTACAGCTACGATAAAGCAAGTGCAAAAAAACTTAGAAATGCAGGCTTTGGCGTTGTCAATAGTCATCGAACAGAAGGTATACACAGAGGTACCAGTGTTTTTGTTGCTTTAAACGATATGGACACAGATGCCATTCGTTTGTTAGATGAAAAAGCAGCGCAACACCTTTCATTCACAAAAAGTAGAGAATCTTCTCAATACTATCCAGGTTCGATTATGGGAGCAATGGCGCTTTTACGTCAATTTTTCCACGATGCCGATTGGTATAAAAAAGGAGGGGCTAGTAATAAAGATTTAGCCATCGAAGCATTTAATGCCAACAAAAATCTTCCTGCTTTTTTTGAAGCTAGGAATAAATTGGATGTTGCTCGAGCTGCCAAAATAGGAAAGGAATTTGGCCTCCCATTTACCATTACTGCTAGCGGAAAAGAATATGAACACATCCAAAACCTGAAAGACTTGAATGCAACTTTATTGGTTCCCGTCAACTTTCCTGATGGCTATGATGTAACTGATCCTGTGAGCACC
>CAJQKN010000128.1 GCA_905478905.1 uncultured Flavobacteriaceae bacterium
CTAACAGTTTTGTATACTTCTTCTGGGCTTTATTTGTTTGCAGGTGTTTGGGGTATTGCATTGTTTGGTGTTGTATATAAGCTATTTTTAATTGGACGATTTAAAAACTTTTCCCTTTTCCTCTATTTGGCCATGGGCTGGCTTGCACTTATTGATTTCAGAAATATAATGGAACTTTTTTCAAGTACTGCATTGGAATATATGATGCTTGGTGGTTTTTTCTATACAGTGGGAACCATTTTTTACCGCTGGGAAAGTCTTTATTTTCATCATGTTATTTGGCATGTATTTGTTTTGTGTGGAGCTGCTGCACATTTTTTGATGGTTATTCATCTTTTGGTGTAAGATAAAATCGAACCGCCCTTATTTTATAATCTGGAAGGATATCGATGCAGTATTTGCAACCTTAAAAAGGGTCAATCATAAAAATAGACGTTTCCGTTACCTGTAATGCGTTTATAGAGGGAGGGCATTCCTTTAGAATATACATTTGCATTTCCTTTTATAACAACATTTAATTTTTCAATTGCATTGACTTCGCAGTAGCCTTTTCCTTCAATGTTTACCTTTACATTTTTTGCTGGCAGAGAAAATCCTCTAAAGCCGCCATGACCAGCAATAGAGATATCAATTTGGTTTAGTGTGTCTAATTCTGAAGTGCTAGATACGACTGCCTCGCGACTTAGTTCAGCAAATAAATTTCGTAATCCCTTGAAACGTTTGATTTCCAAAAAACTCTTTTTGGTTAGATTAATACTTAAATCCGTTTGTTCTTCAAAGTCTTCTATAATAATCGAGCTTTTTTCGTCAACGAAGAGATTTTTTAAATCGCTCATATAGATCGTAATACCAAAGTTTGTGTGCTCTTGACAAAAGGGAGATTTGTTGTCTAGATATACTTTATTATTAAATACGCGAGTAGACATAGAATCAATATAACGTTTGTGTCCATACACCTCAATTTTATGATGATTAGCTTGTTTGATGGTGTATTCTCCAGGGAGATGAGAAACAATTTCATTGAAACTATCCAAATGATAGGAATGTGAAATTTTATCATTTTCTAAAAAGAAGCAGTCTTCCAATTGGGATTCGCAAAATTGAAATGAAAATGAAGTGACTAGGCTAAAGACTAAATAAATGAGTCGTTTAATGGGTAAAATAGGTGAATACATAATTAAATTTAGTTAGTTATATATTGGTTAAAAGGATGTCTTTTGCTTCAATAAAGGCTCTTTTGGGTTCTACAAAAGAGCCTTTTTTGGGGAATTAAGTAGTCTAAACAAAATTCAATTTTTAACTATATACATTATTAATGATGTAAAGTTGTGGAAAACCTTGATGTTTTATAAATGCCAAGTAATATCTGGTATTGATGAGTATATAGACGGTAGGTTTAATGTAATAAGTGGTAGTAGAACAGTTTTATTTTCTCAGATTGAAGACCGAGATGTTAAACAGTTAGGCTAGATCAATAAAAAAACCTCATGAATTCTTTTCATGAGGTTTTTTTGGAAAAAATAATTAGCGTAGGTTAAGCTAATATTATAAACTATATGTGTTCTTCTTTGTTGGTGTAAAGATGCGAATACCCCTTCAATTTTTAGCGGGTTATGTAATAGCTGGTAGTGATGAATATATAGATGGTAGGTTTTATGTAATAAATGGTAAATCTAAACTATTGCCGCTACCGCAATCCCCAAAAGAATGGAAAGGAATTTTTGAAGATTAAAGTTATGCCCCTCCGAGCTTTCAAAAAGTATGGTTGTAGAAATATGAAAAAGAATACCGACAATAAAAGGTTCAATATGGCTGATCAGGGCGGGAGAGTCAATAAGTCCACCCAAATAACTACCGAGAGGACTCATTAAAGCAAAAATAAATAATGCTGCCCCCTTGGCAAGAAAAGACACATTGGTTTGCAGTAGCAAAAGCCCCACAACAAGTCCAATTGGGATTTTATGAATACTGACGGCCAGAAGCAATGTGGGTTGGACTGTCAACGGTAAACCTTCTAAAAATGCATGAATACACAAACTAATGAGCAATACCCATGGGAGTTGTTTGTTTTGACCATGATGGGCATGTCCATGTTCTGCCCCTTTAGAAAAAAATTCCAGCAGGTTTTGAAAAAGAATACCAACCAAAATCCAGATACCAGCATAGCGATCTTCTGATCGGTATACTTGCGGCAGCATTTCTAAAACCAATACTCCCAATAAAAAAGAACCGCTAAAAGCAAGGAGTAATTTCATGCCCTTTGCCGTTTTGGGTTGAACAAAAAAAGCAATGGATGATCCAAGATAGACTGCTAGAAAGGGAAGAAGGTAAGCCAAAGGCTAGTTTTTTTATTTACTAGGTTTAAAGAAAGTTTTATTGCATAAAATTAAGTTATTTTTGATGGAAGAAACTTATAGATGAGCGCAAATTTTAAAATGCTAGCAAAAACCTTTTTTGGTTTTGAAGATTTATTGGAACAAGAGCTCAAGCAACTGGGAGCACAAGATGTAGAAAAGGGGAATCGTGTCGTTCATTTTAAAGGAGATAAAGGGTTTTTGTATAAGGCTAACTTAAGTTTGCGTACTGCTTTAAAAATTCTTGTCCCCATCCACAGTTGTCAGGTAAAAAGTGAACAAGCTCTCTATCAAGCTGCCTACGATTTCCCTTGGAATACTTATTTTTCTAGCAATGAAACCATTGCAATAGATAGTGTTGTTTTTGGCGAAATTTTCACCCATTCGTTGTATGTTTCTCAAAAAGTTAAAGATGCCATTGCCGATCAGTTTCGAACTGCTACCGGCATTCGTCCTTCGGTTGACCTTAAGCATCCCGATGTAAGAATTAATGTTCATATTGACAGAGATCAATGTACCTTTTCTTTGGATAGTTCTGGTGCCTCTTTACACCATAGAGGTTACAGGACAGCAACCAATATCGCGCCTCTTAATGAAGTCCTAGCTGCTGGTCTAATTCAATTATCGGCTTGGGATTTACGGACTGATTTCTTAGACCCAATGTGTGGGAGTGGGACGATTCTCATTGAGGCAGCCATGCTTTCGTGTAATATTCCTGCCAACATCAATCGAAAAGAGTTTGCTTTTGAAAAGTGGAGTGATTGGGATGAGGAACTTTATCTTACCATTGAAGAAGCACAGCTCAATAAAATTCAAGGCCTCGCTGGTTCTATAACTGGTTTCGACAAGGCTCCATCGGCGGTTGAAAAAGCAAAAGAAAATATTCGCAATGCCAATCTGGAAGAGTTTATTTCCATTGATAAGGATAATTTTTTCTATACCAAGAAAGGTGATGACTCACCTTTACATATTGTGACCAATCCTCCCTATGGAGAGCGTTTGGAGGGAGATATAAATGAACTTTATAAAAATTTTGGCGATACCCTTAAACAAGAATATACCAATGCACAAGCCTGGATGATCACCTCCAATTTAGAGGCCATGAAACATGTTGGATTGCGTCCTTCACGTAAAATTAAATTGTTCAATGGTAAATTGGAATCGAAGTTTTTACATTATTCTATTTATCCTGGTACAAAAAAAATTCACAAATTGAACAGCATAGAAGAATGAAAAAAGAAACCCTTGCTTTGATCTTAAATTTTATTTCTTTTGGGAGTATTTTCCTTTTTTTTAGAGCGGTAATTGGCTCAATAATTCCTCTTTCCTATATTCCATTAATTGCAATGGCCGCATTGTTTACAAGTATATTTTCGCCAAAATTTCTGGTAAACAAAGGTAAGCTGTTCATGAAGATTCCACTGAGAAAAAACCCTTTCCAACTTTAGTCTTTCTTCTTTCTAAAGCGAAATGGTAAGGAATAGGTGAGTGTATAGTTAAAGCCTGCACCAAATTTGTTTTTATCGGTAATCTTATTGAATCCGGGTGCATAGAGATTTCCGAAGTTTTTCGGCTGAGGGTTAGAAAGCAATATGTTTAGTCGGGCACTTATGCCAGCATAGAAATTGGGCAACAGTTGTACTTTTGTTCCAAAGATAAGTTCGATCCATCCATTACTCAGTTGTTCTCGTTCACCAACAAGAAAACCCTCCGAGGTGGTTTCAATTAGATATTGATCTAGTTGGTATAATTCATAAGAGTTTACAGTATGGGTATGTAAACTCCTCGCCAAACGAAGGCCTAAATAAAGCGCATTATTTAGTCCTTTCCAATTGTTGAAGAAATTGTAGTCAACACCAACTTTAATATAGGAACCACTGGTAGTGAAATTTATCAATTCCGATTGCTGAGTTTTCTTTTCAGATCCAATTTCAGCTGCTACAAATATTCTGCGATTTAAGCGTAAATCGCCCACAAGTTCTAAGCCTTGAAAGTCCGAATTAAATTGCGAATTTATCGGTTTAACTATATCTAAACCAACTCTTAAGGCATAGGTTTTGGGTTCTTTTTTTTCAGGAATATCAAAGGTTGCTGTATTGATTAAGGTCGGAGGAATATCTTTTGTCTGCCCAAAAATCCATACACCAAGAAAGAGACTAATGGTAAATAGCCAAATGTGCTTGTTCTTCATTTCTTAAAGTATCGATTAATATTTCTGAGCGCACGAACCAACTGGGTGGATTGACGGGTGTCACAGGAGTTTTATCAAGGGTGTATTCAGCAATGATCCCACAGGCTCTTCTTGTGTAGGTGTCCTTCCTGTTACGATAATTGAATTGTAGGGTATCACTAAAAGTTCCCGTAGCCACTTCACTGTTTTCGATCACAAAGACATAGCGGGTTGCATTAGCCGAAAGAAGCAATGGAAAAGCAATTGAATCTCCATTGATATTGGAATGACGAATTTCCTTATTAATCTCTTGAATATAGCCCGATGCGCTTTTGAGTTGCGTTGGATTTTCAGCATCATATAAACGTACAATAAGTCGTGGCGTTCCTGGCGTTCCCAAATCGCAAATATCATCCCGCTCACAGCTCAATAGCAGTATGAGTAGCATGAATGAATAAAGGGCAATTTTCCGCATGGATTTATTTCTTTTCCAAAAGTACAACATTTTCTACATGATGGGTTTGCGGAAACATATCTACTGCTTGTGATTGAACAAGGGTATAGTCTTGGCAAAGCATAGCCAAATCTCTGGCCTGGGTTGCACTATTACAACTCACATATACAATTCGTTCAGGAGATAAGGACAAGAGTTGTTCAACCACCTCTTTGTGCATACCCTCTCTGGGTGGATCAGTAATGACAACATTTGCTTTTCCATGCCGTTCAATGAAGGCATCGGTGAATATGGATTTCATGTCACCTGCTTCAAATTCAGCATTGTTAATATTGTTAGCCAAGGCATTTGCTTTTGCAGCTTCGATGGATTCAGGAACTACATCAACCCCGACCACCTTGCTGACTTTTTTGGCAATGAATTGGGCAATGGTGCCAATTCCAGTGTAAAGATCATAAACCACGTCTTCGGGTTTGAGTTGTGCGAACATACGGGTGACCTTATAGAGCGCATAAGCCTGAAGGGAATTGGTTTGATAAAAGGTTTTTGCTCCTATTTTAAAATGTAAACCCTCCATTTCTTCAATGATATGATCCCGTCCAGAATGGAGTATGATCTCTTGATCATACAAGGTGTCATTGGCTTTGTTGTTAATGACATACAACAAGGAGGTTATTTCTGGAAAACTACTCTTTATATGTTCGAGCAGTGGTGTCAAAGCTGGATCTTGATGCACAACTTGTAAAAGAACCATTACTTCTCCAGTTGATGTTGTTCGAATCATAAGTGTTCGCAGGAAGCCACTTTGATCTCTGGGATGGAAAAAAGAAAGACCGTTTTCTAGCGCATAGCGTCTAATCTCGTTGCGAATTGCATTTGATGGATCTGCTTGCAAATGGCATTTATTGATGTCGACAATTTTATCCCACATGCCTGGCTTGTGAAAACCCAACGCATTTTTATTGAATTCTTTATTAGAAGCAATTTCTTCGTTGGTCATCCAGCGATTGGACGAAAAAGAAAACTCCATTTTATTGCGATAGAAATAAGGCGTTTCACAAGCCAAAATATCCAAGATATGCTCTGGAGTTACACCACCTATTCGGCGTAAATTTTCACTGACTTCTTTTTGTTTAAATTGCAATTGAGCACCATAGGTCATATGTTGCCATTTACAACCACCGCATACCCCAAAATGTTCGCATACCGCTTTTGTTCGATGTTCTGATTCAGCATGAAAGACAGTAATTTTTCCTTCAAAATACCCTTTTCTTTTCTTTAAGGTTTGAATGTCTACTACATCACCAGGCACACCTTCTATAAGGAAGATTGGAATACCATCAGCCGTTTTGGCTACTGCTTTTCCTTTAGATGCAGTGTCTACTATGGTAAGTTTTTCAAAAACTTTTGCTTTATGTCGATTTCGCATGCAGCAAAAATACATTTTATCTCCCGACCAAATGGAATCAATTTTAAGGAAATCAAAGAAATATTTGTACATTTATGGCGGATGATTTCTCTCCTACACAAGAAGGAATTTTGTATTTATAAATTATTAAAACAGTTTTAGATATGGAATCAATCCAACTATCAAACGAGCAACATCTTTTAAACTTGGAACACCGCTATGGTGCGCATGATTATCACCCACTTCCAGTGGTTTTAGCCCGTGGTGAAGGTGTTTTTTTATGGGATGTAAATGAGAAAAAGTACTATGATTTTCTCTCAGCCTATTCAGCAGTCAATCAAGGTCATTGTCACCCACGTATTATAAAAGCGATGCATGATCAATCTGCAACCCTCACATTGACTTCACGTGCCTTCCACAATAACAAACTCGGGGGCTATCTTGAATTCACAACAAAATACTTTGGTTTTGAAAGCCTACTTCCCATGAATACTGGAGCAGAAGGAGTGGAAACAGCCATTAAAATAAGCCGTAAGTGGGGACATACCATTAAAGGAATTCCAGAAGGACAAGCACAAATCGTTGTTTGCGACAACAATTTTCATGGAAGAACAACCACAATCATTTCGTTTTCCTCGGACGCAGGTTCTAGAAATCACTTTGGACCGCTCACCAATGGATTCATCCATATTCCTTACAACGACACTGATGCTCTAGAAAAGGTACTTGCGAATAATCCCAATGTTGCAGGTTTTCTTGTTGAGCCAATACAAGGGGAGGCCGGTGTCTTCACCCCTGACGATGACTTTATTCGTAAAGCACGTGAGATTTGTACCGCTCATAACGTCTTGTTGATTGCAGATGAGATTCAAACAGGAATTGGCCGCACTGGATCCTTATTGGCTGTTTGTGGTAATTGCTCTTGTGAAGCACATTGTGAACGCCAAGAGGAAACGTATATTCGTCCAGATTTACTGATTCTTGGAAAAGCATTGAGTGGAGGTGTTTATCCGGTATCTGCTGTTTTGGCAGACCGTGCAATCATGGATGTTATTCAACCTGGTCAGCATGGGAGCACCTTTGGTGGTAACCCACTTGGCTCTACTATTGCCATGGAAGCCTTAACGGTAATAAAAGAAGAAAAACTTACCCAGAATGCACGTCGCTTGGGCAAACTTTTTCGAGCTGAAATGAATAAATATATTGAGACAAGTAATATTGTTAAACTGGTTCGAGGACGTGGACTCTTAAATGCTATTGTCATTAATGATTCCGAAGAAAGTGAAACCGCATGGAACATTTGTCTTCGTTTTAGAGACAATGGTTTGTTGGCTAAGCCAACTCACGGAAACATCATTCGTTTTGCCCCACCTTTGGTTATGACAGAAGAACAATTACTCGATTGTATTTCAATCATTACAACCACCTTAAAAGAGTTTGAACGGTAAAAAGTAAAGTGCCATGAATGTGTATTTTGATAATGCTGCTACTACACCTTTACGTCCAGAGGTGGTCGATGTCATGCATCAACTACTACTCGATAACTTCGGTAATCCTTCTTCTACACATGCATTTGGGCGAACAGCACGTACCCAAATTGAAACAGCGCGTAAAAGTGTTGCAGCACACTTTAATTGTAAACCGCAGGAGATTATTTTCACTTCTGGTGGAACAGAATCAGATAATATGTTATTGCGTTGTGCAGTTGAAGATTTAGGGGTTCAAACGCTAATTACTACCAAAATCGAACATCACGCTATTATACATGCTGTTGACTTTTTAGCCACTAAAGGCTGTAAAATTGTCTATATACCTGTAGATCAACAAGGACAAATTGACTATCATGCTCTTGAAGAAGCTCTAGAAATTGATGACAGTAAAAAACTGGTGACCCTAATGCATGTCAATAATGAAATTGGGACAATTTTGGATTTGAAGCATGTAGCGGAACTTTGTCAAACACATGCAGCTCTTTTTCATACTGATGCTGTGCAAGGTGTAGGACATTACGAAATTGATTTAAGCGAAATACCCATTGATTTTTTATCGGCTGCCGCCCATAAATTTCATGGTCCCAAAGGAGTAGGATTTTCATTTGTTCGGACCAATTCAGGTTTAAACCCATTTATTCTTGGAGGTGGTCAAGAGCGTGGCTTGCGTGCTGGAACAGAATCGGTTCACAATATTGTTGGAATGGCCAAAGCGCTGGAAATATCCTATGCTAAATTAAACGAGGAACGAAATTATATTCTAGACCTGAAGGCCTATGCTAAAGCTGGGTTTAAGTCCTTATTTCCCGATGCTCATTTTAATGGATGTTGTGGCGACGAAGACAAAAGTACCTATACCCTTTTGAACGTTTGTTTCCCAGTTCCAGCCGACAAGGCTGGCCTGTTGGATTTTCATTTGGATTTAAAAGGGATAGCCTGTTCCAAGGGAAGTGCCTGTCAATCGGGCAGTGCGGCTGGATCACACGTTCTCAATGAGGTTGTTCCAAGTCATTTGAAGTCAAATCCATCTTTGCGATTTTCTTTTTCATCTTTCAATACAAGAGCTGAAATCGATTATTTGATGGAGGTTTTAAAAGAATTTAGTGTTACTGTGGCTTCCTAAAAAGGGTTGTTTCATAAACATTTAAATTTCCCACATTATCTTCAACTTCCAAACGAAATTCTAGTTTTGCTTCCTTAAAGTTTATATCATTTAGATCATAGATTAATGTTTTGTCCTTGGGTTCATACTCCATAAGAATCCATTGTTCATTGATGGTTGCCCGGTAGTTTTGTACACCTGAAAAATCATCATCTATACTAAGTTTGAGGTGGGTATAATTGCTCACCCACTGTTCTGGAATGAAATTTAATGATTCAATGCTGGGTGGGAGACTATCTCTTGCCAAGAGATATGTTCCAGTGAAGGCAGAAGTTGTTTTTAAAATACTATCCTTCTTGGTGGTCCACACATATTGAAGAGGATTTTCCTCTTCTTTTGCCTTGGTATCTATTTTAGCCAAGCACAATTGTTGCAGTTCAAGAGAGTCTAATCCATCAGGGATCTTTGCCTCCAATGTAAAACCTTTGCGTTGAGCTTGTTTGACCTCTTCTATGTAGAGGGTATCATTTGCACTGCGAATATCAAGTTTAACGGGTGCATAAAAAGTTTGTTTTGGAAGATAAACCTCATAGGGATCATGGTTAAACAGATAATCTTTATAGGGTGAAAGTTCGTTTGGCTTTGGGGGTGGAGGAGAAGGCCGTTCATAGGGTGCACCTTCAACATAAAATCTAACATAGGTTTTGTTGCGTGCATAATCTTCAACGATTAATTCTACCTGATACGAATGCCCTTCTTCGAAAACCAAATACCCGTTGGGTGCATCTTTGGGTAAAAAACTATAATCAACATCTATATTTCGAAAAAGTTTTTGCACCCTAATTCGCTCTTCGCTATAGGTCGCATAATCAATCAAGGCATTGATATTTTTACCATCACTAAAGTCTATTCGATCAAATGTATAGGAAAAACGGGTACTCCCATTGACCGCTAATTTTATATTGTAAACTCCGTTACGGTTATAGCTTAAATCTTGACGATCAAACAAACGTACTCCAAGGCCAAATGTTCCACCTAGATTCTGAATGTCAGCAACATAGGTGCTGTCATTTTTTTTGTCCAACAACAAGGCTGTTTTCTCGCTTGCCCTGTCGCGGAAAATGGAATACAAATATAACTCTTGAATCACTGGGCGAATACTGTCTTCAATAGCAAAGTCTAATTGCAATGGATTGAGTGGGTTTGCAGATTTTGTTTCTCGTATTTCAAAATGTAGATGCGGACCTTCTGAACCTCCTGTATTTCCAGACACACCAATAATTTCTCCTTCTTCAAGGGTTATTTCATTCAATTTTAAATAGCGTTGAAGCGTAAACTGTTCTTTTTCGTATTGGTATTTTTTGATGTATGCTTCTATTTTAGGAGCGAATTTTTGGAGGTGTGCATAGACTGAAGTTGTTCCATCGGCATGTTGAATATAGAGGCATTTCCCATAGCCAGAAATAGAAACATTGATACGTCTGAGACTTCCAGCTTTAATTGCGCGTACATCAAAGCCTTCCTTTCCTTGCGTTTTTATATCTAGCCCTGCATGGAAATGAGTCGCCCTAAATTCCCCGAAAGTTCCAGAAAGTTTTAAAGGAATATCTAAGGGAGGGGTAATGTCTTGCCCCATTGCATTCCATGTGATTAACACAATAAAGCATAAAAGTTTTGTGGGTTTAAGCATAGATAACAAAGATACAGCATTCTTATTAGTCACCATAATTTATGTTTTCGCTGCGCAATTGAGGTCTTCGAAGAGAAGGGTTAATCGCTCTTTACTGACAGTTCGAACCAGCGTTCTGTTTTTTGTTCTATGTTTGTGGTCAAGGTATTGAGTTGAATAGATAAATCGGTAATGGTTTCAGCTGCCAGGCTTGTATCCATAAACTGTTTTTCGAGTTTTTCTTTTTCATCCTCCAATTTTGCAATTTCTTTTTCTAAGCGATTGTATTCTTTCTGTTCTGAAAAGGAAAGAGAGTTTTGCTTTGTTTGAGGTGTTTTCCACTCTTTCTTTTCGCTCTTACTTTTTTCATTTTCAACAAGCTTGGGCTGGCTGTCTTCATAGGACCGGAAATCAGAATAGTTCCCGGGGAAGTCTTCTATTACACCATCTCCCCGGAAAACAAATAAGTGATCCACAATTTTATCCATAAAATAGCGGTCGTGAGAAACCACAATCAAACAGCCCGGAAAATCCATCAAGAAGCTTTCGAGAACATTTAGGGTTACAATATCTAGATCGTTGGTTGGTTCATCGAGAATAAGAAAGTTAGGATTTTGTATCAAAACGGTACATAGATAAAGGCGTTTGCGTTCTCCACCACTCAATTTTTCAACCAAGTCATATTGTTTCTTTCGATCAAAAAGAAAACGCTCAAGCAGTTGCTGGGCGGAGATTTTCCTTCCTTTTTTTAGGGGAATAAACTCACCAAACTCTCGTATCACATCTATTACCTTTTGTCCTTCTTTGATGGTGATCCCCCCTTGGGTGTAATAACCAAATTTAATAGTTTCTCCCCATACAATTTTTCCGTTGGTGGGTTTTTCTGTACCAGTAATTAAATTGAGAAAGGTCGACTTTCCCGTCCCGTTTTTGCCAATAATTCCAATGCGATCATTGCGTTGAAAGGTATAGTCATATTGATTCAATATAATCTTTTCGCCAAAGGATTTTCCTACTTTGTGCATTTCGATCATTTTGGTGCCCAAGCGTTCCATGTTGATTTCCAATTGTACCTCATGCTCTTGCCTGCGCTGGTGGGCTTTTTCTTTGATCACTTTAAAATCTTCTATGCGCGATTTGGATTTGGTAGTTCGTGCTTTGGGTTGACGACGCATCCATTCCAATTCCTTTTTAAAACTTTGCTTAGTTTTATGTGCTTCTACATCTTCTTGAATAATTCGCGCATCGCGTTTATCGAGGTAGTAGGAATAGTTTCCTTTGTAGGTATATAATTTTCCTTCATCCAATTCGATAATTTCGTTACACACTCTTTCCAAGAAATAGCGATCGTGGGTCACCATGAGTAACGTAAACTTTTCTTTGGCAAAATAGGCTTCCAGCCACTCAATCATTTCAAGATCAAGATGGTTTGTCGGTTCGTCAAGAATAAGTACATCTGGTTTTTCAAGGAGTGCAATGGCCAATGCAATGCGTTTGCGTTGTCCTCCAGATAAGCTTCCCACTTTTGCTTCGAGTTGATCGAGTTTTAATTTCGATAAAATTTGTTTGTATTGGGTTTCAAAATCCCATGCCTGATGTTGTTCCATGGCTTCAAAGGCCATTTGATAGGCTTCTTCATCTTCAGGATTGTTTAAAGCCTCTTCATAGCGCGAAATAACATGAATAATTTCGTTGTTTGATTGAAGTATACATTCTTCCACCGTAAGGGCTATATTGAGCTCAGGTTCTTGTGCCAAATAGGCGATTCGCGTTCCTTTGCGTTGGTTGACTTCACCTTTGTCAGGGCTGTCGTCTCCTGCAATAATTTTCAACAAGGTTGTTTTTCCTGTTCCGTTTTTTGCGATTAAAGCTATTTTTTGTCCTTGATTGATACCAAACGATATGTTTTCAAATACGGGATGGTCTTGATAGGTTTTTCCGACTCCTTCAACTGAGAGTAAATTCATTCGTTTAGTTGCTATTGGATTTTTTCACCCTTGAGTACTTGGTTGTTCTCTTTATTAGGTGAGGGATACTTGTCTTGCGCAAAAAGTTGCCTTATTTTTTCCTCCCAAAGATACGATGATCTAAGCTGTATTTCCCAGCTCCACACAAAAGAATTATTAGTGACAAAGTCAAGAATAAAAGCGGCAGCTCTGCAGCTTTCAATCCTCCCTCAAGCTTTTTAAAACTGGCGACCAACATAGTGAATGCCAGTAAGAATGCCGCAGGTCGGGTGGTCAGTCCTAGAATAATTAGTACGGCAGCAATGGATTCAGCGAAACTAGCCATAAAACCTAGCGGAATTGACATAAAGTCTAAACCAATGGCCTCTGCTAATGTACTTCCCAAGCCCTCCCAACGTTCTGTTCCAGCCATCAATTTACCCCAACCGTGAAGTTTGACCATTAAAAAACCAGTGGTAATACGCCCCAGAAGAAGCGCGGTATTTGTGCGCGATTTTGTCGAAAAGAGGAAGGAGTTGAGTTGCATATTCTTTTTTTATTCTTGTTTTAAATTAGTTAAATCTATTTTTTGCAGGAAGGGTGTTGCACTTCCTTCCCCTTCAGAGCTAATCCAAATGGATTCGTCCTCCAAAATTTTAATAGCTTCAACCTGTGCTTTTTTAAAAGCTAATCGATAGCGGTTAAATATGACCTTATCCAATGTTTTTAAAGAAAAATTCTCAGCAATGAACAGGTATTGCGAACGATCAGGTAAATAACCCGTTAAGACCATGCGTTTTGATTTGTTTGAAAAGTCCCCAGCTGTTATCAAGGTCTTTACCGTAAATTTCTTTATCCTGCTCAGGCTATATTCCCCAGCTTTTTTCGGGAAGGCATAGAGGTGAGTGTCATATGATTTTCTGTTCTTGGAAAAGATTAACAAGGAATCACCATATGCGACCAATGCCTCAGCATCATATTTTGTTTTCTTGTCTTTTTTGAAGGTTTTTTGTTTAGCATATTGAATCTTAATTGAATCCTTGAGGTGAAAATCTTTGGTTACTATATAAATCGTTAAGTCTTTTCGTTTTCCAAAATTATTTCCTGTATCAGCAACATAATAATATGAGTCGTCTTGTGCAAGATCTTCCCAATCGCGATTGATCGCACCATCGATGAAATAGGTGTTTAGCAACTCTCCCTGCTTGTTAATGCGGTAGAGTTTGGCCTTATCTCCTGAATCGTTATGAGTTAAAAAATCGTTCTCAATGCTGGCTAGGCCAGAGGTTTCTTCTATGGCTTTAGGGAGAAAGATGCCATCTGGGTTAGGAAGACTACTACAGGAGTTCAAGCTTCCCAGAAGCATTAGAATAGATAAATATCTGCGTGAATTATCGTCCAAAGTGGGATTTATTACTTAATTTCAATGAATATAACCATAAACTATATTTAAATGAAAAATATTTTAATAATTCTAATACTGTTCTGTGGTACCGTTCAGGCACAGAAATTAAAATCTGCAGGAATGTGGATGAACAACGATGAGTTTAAAGGTCAACCCATGGTTTTTGGCGAAGATGAGGCCATGCAAACTGTTTTAGCTTCTATTGAGGCCTACAACAGCGGTGATGTAGAAAAAGAGCTTTCTTTTTACGCTAAAGAGATGCAAGACAAAAGTGGAAATGCTCTACGTGAATGGCATGCACAAACCTCTTCTCTAAAAATGACACCTTGGGTAATGATTCCCGTTAAAATTAAAGGTGATGAACGAACTCAGGTATTGACCTGGTCGATAGAAGAGCGCGAATGGAACAATGGCTCAAAACAAAAACAGAACTTAATGGAGGTTTTTGTGGTCAACAATGACGGAAAAATTTCCGATTTTGTCCAGTGGAGTAGAAATTATCCTACCAATGAATTTGGCTTGTCTTTGGGTGGAAAATTCTTTGGAAAAACAAAGAGCGACTATACCGGTAGAAAATTAGTATTTTCCAATCGTGGAGAGACCGAAAAAATTGAACAATTGATCGAGGCCTACAATGCTCTAGATAGCAACAAATGCAAATCTTTCTTCGCAGAGAATTCTGTTTTAGAAACAGCCGATGGTTCATCAATTACCTTTACCGATGAAATGTGGGATTCTATTTTTGATAACTTCAGCTCTGTTGAATGGACACCCTATTCAATTGTTCCTTTGAAAATATACAACACCGATCCTGCTTCTGGCGTAACGGTTACCGCGAGAGAAATCCGTAATATGAAAGATGGCACCGTGTGGGATAAGGAAATGGTTGAACAGTTTTATTTCAATGTTGAGGGAAAAATCACTCGTGTTGTTCAATTTGAAAGAAACGTATCGAAATAAATAGCTAGAGCTCATCAAGAGGCTTTCTGAAAAGTATAAAAGCTGTCGTTCTGAATTTACTTCGGAGACTAAAATATAACTTTTCAGCTAGCCTCTTTTTTTTATTGGTATGGCCTGCATCGGGCACAAAAAGTTATTTAGCTGAATGGTAGAAATCATGAAATTAAATTAAATATGAAGAAGTCCTTTGCCTTTGTTTTACTTCCTAACACTTATGCATACACTACAACCATTTCGGAAGGGATAAGACCGTTGATGCGCTTTAGAGAACCAGAAGGAGAAACATTTATAGTTTCCAAAGAAGCAGCTGAAAAGGGAGGAATTGAACACAACTTTCCCTGTCGATGCATTCAACTCAAAACAAATACTTCATTAACTGATGTTGGCATCACGGCCCGTATTGCATCGGTCTTAGCCCAACACGAAATTGCTTGTAATGCCGTTTCGGCCTATCATCACGATTACTTTTTTGTCCCGGAAGCTCATGGTAAAAAGGCACTAGATCTTTTGGTGGAAGCCTTTTAAAAGAGTAAAAATTCTGTTAAAATTGAAATTGAATTGCACTATAGATTCTCCCCTATGTTAAAATTCCTTATCTTTGATATAGGAGTAATGAAGGCCCTATGGATGAATCAAATCAAAGTGTAGCCACCCTCGAACAAAACATTGTATTGTTGTTGAACAAATTAAAAGACAACCATTACGCAATCGAGTCACTTCGTCAACAACTGGAAGAAAGCAAAATCATCCAGCAAAAATTAGACGAGGAAAATAAGAAGCTAAAAACTGAAAATGATTCACTTACTGTAGCCAATTCGTTACTTGGCAGTGAACAAAGTAATGTGACAACCAAAAATAAAATCAATTCGTTAATTCAAGAGGTAGATGCATGCATCGTCCAATTGAATCAAATTGCCTAAATAAGATTGATGAGTGATTTGTTAAAAATAAAATTGACCATAGCCGATCGGGTTTATCCCTTATCGGTCGCTCCCGAACAGGAGGAAGCATTGCGTGCTTCGGCCAAAAAAATTGAAGCAATGATCAAACAGTTGGAACAAAGCTATGCGGTGCGTGACAAGCAAGATGTATTGGCCATGTGTGCCTTACAGTATGCAACACAAATGGAGCAAAATCGCAAAAATGAAAAAGAGAGTACAGTCATAGATAAGGCAACGTTAAATCATCTCAATGGGATGATAGACGAGCATATGGCTGCTTTCTGATCCGTTCTTTATATAGATAATACAACTACTGCCTGTATTGGTTTACTTTTTTGATAAACTCAACGAACTTTTTTTAAAAGAGGTGAGTCCATATGGTAAAAGCATGCTGCCTTGAGCAGATCCTTGATCCATTGGTTAGCCGCAATCCTGTAATTATGGAGTTTATACAAATCCTAAACTGATGCAGGCTTTTTTGATTTAATTTTTATTCAAATGACAACAACAATACTCATTATAGGTGCAGCAATAGGCGGGGGCTTAATCAGTCTGATTGGCGCACTAATAGTTCAAAGAGCAAAATCTAGTTCACGCATTAAGAAGAGTGAACAGCAGGCAAAACGCATCATCAAAAAGGCTCATCAAGAGTCAGATCGAATTAAAAAAGAGAAGATGTTGCAAGCCAAAGAGCGCTTTATTGAACTCAAGGCTGAGCATGAAAAAGCCATCTTTAGCCGTGAAAAGAAAGTAGAAGAAACAGAAAAGCGAGCACGAGAAAAAGAAAACAACCTAAACAAAGAGCTTTCTAAGACCAAAAGTGTCAATGAGCGCCTAGAACAAAAGGCCGCTAATTTTGATCAACGAATTCAAAACATTGACCGAAAGAAAGCTGAATTGGATAAGGCAGAGAAGCATTATCAGGAACAGCTTGAGGTTGTTTCTGGTTTGAGTAGCGAAGATGCAAAGAAAGAATTGATTTCTTCTTTAGAAGACGCTGCCCGTACCGAAGCCATGTCATTCATTCAGAAATCTATTGAAGAGGCCAAGTTGTCTGCAGAGCAAGAAGCCAAGAAAATAATCATAAATACCATTCAGCGTATTGGAACAGAGGAGGCGGTAGAAAACTGTGTTTCCGTTTTTAATATTGATTCTGATGATGTTAAAGGAAGGATTATTGGAAGAGAAGGTCGAAATATACGTGCTATCGAGGCTGCTACTGGAGTAGAAATCATAGTAGATGATACACCAGAAGCAATCATCCTTTCTTGTTTTGACTCTGTCCGTCGTGAGATTGCTCGTTTGTCTTTACACCGTTTAGTTACTGACGGAAGAATCCATCCTGCTCGTATAGAGGAGGTGGTTCAAAAGACCAAGAAACAAATAGAAAATGAAATCATAGAAGTAGGGAAACGTACGGTCATTGACCTTGGGATTCATGGATTAAGACCTGAGTTGATCAAAATGGTTGGCCGAATGAAGTACCGTTCGTCTTACGGACAAAATTTATTGCAACACTCCCGTGAAGTAGCCAAGTTATGTGGTGTGATGGCCTCAGAACTAGGCATTAATCCTAAATTGGCAAAACGTGCAGGACTCCTACATGATATTGGAAAAGTGCCGGAAGAAGAAACCGAAGTACCTCACGCCATCCTTGGTATGCAGTGGGCTGAGAAATACGGTGAGAAAGCCGAAGTTTGTAATGCCATTGGTGCCCACCATGACGAGATCGAAATGACCTCTTTGTTGTCCCCAATTGTGCAAGTATGTGATGCTATTTCTGGTGCCCGTCCTGGCGCCCGTCGTCAGGTATTGGACAGTTATATTCAGCGTTTAAAGGACTTGGAGAAAATAGCTTATGACTTTAATGGTGTGAGTAAGGCATATGCGATTCAGGCAGGGAGAGAGTTGCGTGTTATTGTTGAAAGCGAGAAAGTTTCTGACAACAATGCTGCCGAGCTTTCCTTCCAAATTTCCCAAAAAATTCAAACCGACATGACCTACCCTGGACAGGTAAAAGTGACGGTTATTCGTGAAACGCGAGCGGTAAATGTGGCAAAATAATTAAGCCATCAATAGATTGTAAAGTAATCCTGCAACCACAGCTCCAGTAAAGGGACCAAAGACAGGGATCCAACTGTATGCCCAATCGGCTTTTTTGTTTTTTCTAGGAAGTAGTTGATACATTAAACGGGGACCGAAATCCCGTGCTGGATTAATGGCATAGCCAGTTGTTCCTCCCATTGTCATCCCAATTACCCAAACCAAAATTGCCACAGGTAATGATTCTAATGAACCGATGCCAAAGTTTTCGGTTACCAGTCCGTTAATCACTACGTTGGGAGAGGCGATGAAAAATATCCCAAAAACAAGGACAAAGGTTCCAAGGACTTCACTAAAAAAATTATTCTTGAAATTGCGAATGGCTGGTGCAGTGCAAAAGGTCGCACGAACAGTGTCTTCGTCTTCTGTTTCGCGGTAGTGATCGATGTACAAAAGATAGCACAACCAACTACCAAACATAGCACCCAATAGTTGGGCAAATAGATAGGTGGGAACCAAGCTCCACGCAAATTTTCCAACAATAGCCAATCCAATGGTTACAGCTGGATTGAGGTGAGCACCACTAAATTGACCGGTAACATAGGCACCAACAAAGACTGCAAAACCCCACGAAATAGTAATGAGTAACAATGGTGTTTGATTTTCTCCATATGTTTTTTTTAAACTAACATTGGCCACAACGCCTGCTCCTAAAAGGAGTAATAAACTGGTGCCAATAAATTCGGCAATAAATGGAGTCATCATTTCAATAAATAATTTTTTGTTAAAATAGTATAATTTTCAATTTGTTCCGAAATCCACCCAGAGTCTTTTTTCATTTCTTTTGCCATTATTTCTGCCACCTGAGGGGCTAAAATAAGGCTTTCGGCTGCATTGAGAAAAAGTGCTCTTGTTCGGCGGGCAAGGACATCTTCTACAGTCATGGCCATTTCTTCTCGTACAGCCCATAGTATCTGATTTTTCGTTAAATGAAGTTCTTCACTCAAAGAAGTATTTCCATCAGGATCTTGTTTTGTGATTTTGTCAATATCGACTCCATAGACATGAAGGGGGTTGTTCCAATCTGAATTATAGTCATATCCATGCACGGGAAGACTATGGGTAATGCAGCTACGTTCGGGTAAGCCTCCAACCGATTGGGCAGTATTTACGATGTCTTCTGCCATTTTTCGGTAGGTGGTCCATTTCCCTCCAAGGATACTGACCAGGCCTGAGGTACTTACAATTACCTTGTGATGTCGAGAAATTTCTTTGGTCGCACTACCTTTGTCTTCTGGAGCTGCCAATGGGCGAAGGCCAGAAAAGACACTTTTAATGTCTGCACGAGTTGGGGGAGTGGTCATATACATCCCGGCATTGTCAAGGATGAACTGAATTTCTTCTTCTAGGGCAACGGGTTCTATCAAGGCCTCTTTCATTTGGGTGTCAGTAGTACCAACAACAACATAATTATTCCAAGGTACTGCAAAAAGAACACGACCGTCTGAGGTTTGAGGAACCATTATGGCATGCGGTCCACTGAGAAATCGTTTATCCAAAACAATATGTACTCCTTGACTGGGGACGATACGTTTTTTTGCATCGGGTTGATCCATTTGAATAACATTATCTGAAAAAACTCCTGTAGCATTAATAACAACCTTGGCATCGATAGAATATGTCTTTCCGCTAAGTTCATCTTTCGCTTGAACTCCACTAATCATATTATTCGTCTTGTTTATTCCAGTCACCGAAAAGTAATTGAGCACGCTTGCTCCGTGATTTTCGGCAGTTTGCCCTAAGCTTATGGCCATTCGGGCATCATCAAACTGACCATCGTGGTAAATGACACCTCCGCGCAATCCTTTCTTTTTTACATTTGGAATAAGTTCAATGGTTTCGTTGCGATTGAGAAGTGTAGAAGGACCAAGGCCTAAATTCCCTGCCATCATATCGTATATTTTTAGGCCAATTCCATAAAAGGGGCTGTTCCACCAGTCGTAGGAGGGGATGACAAAACTGAGGTCTT
>CAJQKN010000129.1 GCA_905478905.1 uncultured Flavobacteriaceae bacterium
ATACACGCTGTCATTTTCTATTCTTTCAAAGATCGTTTACCAAAGATTTAACCCCTTAGCGGGTGCAAATATAGAACCCTTTTTTGCATTACACAACTCACTTATCAAAAATGTTTTGTGTTTTTTTATGCTTTTTAAAACGGATGAGTTGATATCCTCGTTTCTAGGAACTTACAATATAAAAAAAAATCTTAATTAAACAAAAAAAGGAGAACTAACTTATTTGTCTTTTTCTTTCCAGTGCTGATAAAGAGCATCGAGATCATAGTCAATAGCAGCAGCTTGCTCAATAAGATATTGATCGGCAAAGGCGCGTTGGAGAATATCTTCTATTAAATAGTCTTCTAAGACTTCTGCTGGGTTGTACTTTTCTTTGAGCGAGAGACTAAATAAAGAGGCTGTTGTTTGATATAAAAAAGCCTTCCAACCGTTGCGCAATTCTTTAACCAATTCAAAGGTTGTACTTCCTGTTTGACGATAGACCAAACGTATCAAAATTTTACCTTGTGATTTGGAGAGTTTCTTTAACTCCTCTTCAAATTCTTCATAAACAAAGTCTTCTAATCGTTTCAGGTATTTCTTCTTTCCGCGTTTGGAGTCTATTTGATCAAGACGTTCATTGAGAACAGTCAATCGTTCTGCCGCTAATTTGGCATAAGGATAGACACGTAAAACCCGGCGGCGTAGAATGAGGTAACGATTCAGTTCTTCGCTATTTTTGAAACGTAAAGGCTGAAATACAATAACTTCTTTAAGAGGAATCCCATAGGTGGGAAGGCTGTCGCCTTCCACCAAAATAAGCGAATCTTTCCTGTAATCTTGGGCTTTAGCAAAGACTGAAAAGAAAAGCAATAGAAAGAAAAACCAACCAAATTTCATCTATCAAAGATATAAAGATTAAGCGAGTTGAACTGTCAATTATTTAGGAGATAGTGTTAAATTAGCAGATTAAATAAAAATGATCTATGCAGATACTTAATGACAAATCAATTCAGTTTTTAGAAAAATACCTCAACAACCCATCGCCCACAGGTTATGAAGCAGAGGGACAAAAAATTTGGATGGACTATCTACGTCCCTATGTAGACAGCTTCATTACAGATACCTATGGTACAGCAGTTGGTGTCATCAATCCAGATGCTCCTTTTAAGGTTGTTATCGAAGGCCATTCTGATGAAATCTCCTGGTATGTCAATTATATTACAGATGAAGGTTTGATCTATGTCATTCGCAATGGTGGAAGTGACCACCAAATTGCTCCCTCCAAATGGGTGAATATACATACCAAAAAAGGGATCGTTAAAGGGGTTTTTGGATGGCCTGCAATCCATACCAGAAAAACGGGTAAAGAAGAACCACCGAAACTTGACAATATTTTTATTGACATAGGTGCCAAGGACAAAAAAGAAGTTGAAAAATTAGGAGTGCATGTAGGTTGCGTAATAACCTATCCCGATGAATTCCATATTTTAAATAAAAATAAATTTGTTTGCCGTGCTATCGACAACCGTGCTGGTGGATTTATGATTGCTGAAGTTGCGCGTCTACTAAAAGAAAATAAGAAAGAACTTCCTTTTGGTCTATACATTACCAATTCCGTACAAGAAGAGGTTGGACTTCGTGGAGCAGAGATGATCACCCAACGCTTGAAGCCAAACATTGCTATTGTGACCGATGTTTGTCATGATACAACAACGCCTATGATCAATAAAAAAGAAGAAGGGCAAACCAAAATTGGGGATGGTCCCGTCATTTCCTATGCTCCTGCAGTACATAACATCATTAGAGAACGTATAGTGGAAACAGCAGAAAAGAATGCTATTCCATTTCAACGCCTAGCCTCTTCACGAGTTACTGGAACAGACACAGATGCTTTTGCTTATAGTAATGGCGGAATCCCTTCAGCGCTAATCTCGCTTCCGCTGCGCTATATGCACACAACGGTAGAAATGGTACAAAAAGAAGATGTAGAGAATGTTATACGACTGATCTATGAAACTCTCTTGACTATAAATCCAGAGGACTCCTTGAGTTATTTTGACTAAAGCGTTTATTCTTTTGATTTAGTAATCACTTTAACTTAATGTTAAGGGGATTTTTACTTTAAAGGAGTAAGGGACGCTTGTACATTATTTAGACTGAAAAATGTAAAAGACTTGTAACAAAACATTAGCCGTAAAGGTTGGGTTTAGCGAGTTCTTTTTAGGATTGCACGATTTATGCTTCTTACCGCAGCAGGTCCTTCGTACACAAAACCAGTATACAATTGGATGAGTGCAGCTCCAGCATCAAGTTTTTCGAGCGCATCTTCGGGCGAATGGATTCCACCAACTCCAATAATAGGAAAGGCATTGTTACTTTCTTTCACCAGGAAACGAATTACTTCGGTACTTCGCTTACTTAAAGGTTTTCCACTCAGGCCTCCCGCCTCGGCTGTGACCTCAGGGGATGAAGCTAGATTGGAACGTTCCAAGGTGGTATTGGTCGCAATTACTCCATCGATTTTTACAGTTGTAACAATGTCTACAATGTCAATCAATTGCTCATTTGTAAGATCTGGTGCTATTTTTAAAAGGATGGGTTTGGAATGTTCTTTCTTATCATTTAGCTCCTTTAGGGTAGCCAACAAATGTGTCAAAGGTTCTTTGTCTTGCAATGCCCGTAAGTTAGGTGTATTGGGTGAACTCACATTCACAACAAAATAATCGACAACATCAAACAAGGCATTGAAACAATAGATATAATCGTTGACTGCTTCTTCGTTTGGAGTAATTTTGTTCTTTCCTATATTACCCCCTATCAATATATTTGAATTCTTCTTTAAACGTTTAACGGCATCATCTACGCCTTCGTTATTGAACCCCATTCGATTGATGATGGCCTGATCTTCCAACAAACGAAAAAGGCGCTTTTTTGGATTCCCTGGTTGAGCTTTTGGTGTAAGTGTTCCAATTTCAATAAAGCCAAAACCAAAGTTAGATAGCTGCTTGTACAAAACAGCATTTTTGTCAAAACCTGCGGCCAAACCCACTGGATTAGGAAATTTAAGTCCAAATACCTCTCGTTCCAAAGAAGGGTGCTTTAGCTGATATAGTGAGCGAATAACAAAGGATACACCTGGTATAGCAGATAAAACTTTGATCATAAAAAAAGAAAAATAGTGTACTTTTTCTGGATCAAATAAGAATAAAATAGGTCTGACGAGTTTGTAGTACATCGAAAATATTTTTACACTAATAAAAAGAGGCTGTCTGAAAAGCATAAAACCTGTCATTCTGAATATATCTCAGAATCTCAAATGACTGTTTTCAATATATCTTAGCATCTGAAACGAGTTCAGATTGAGAAAATATGATTTTTCAGATAGCCTCTTTCGTGTTATCGAACATTAGAATGACTTACTTTTTATCTTTTGCGTTGAGCTTAGCACTCAACTCCAATGAAATCGCTGAGCGTTCCATTTTGATTTTACCGGCTAGGGTTTCCACCACACAAGTGTCATCCTTATCATTCAATTCTGCAATTTTGCCATGCATACCACTCTTTGTTATTACGCGATCGCCTTTTGAGAGCGCTTTCATAAAGTTCTTCTCTTTCTTTTGACGACGTTGTTGTGGCAGGATGATGAAAAATACAAACACCACCACCATTAATAATAAAAAGGGCAATTGATCCATGGACTAGTTGTTTTGTTGTAAGCGTGCAGCAGCTGCAGCTTGACGTTGTTGTTCTTTTACAGGATCAGCTTCTACCATTGCTTTAATACGAATGGTTTCACGACCTGAATCTGTGTTGGCAGAAATAGTAACTGTTTTTTGCTGTAAGTTTGGTTTATTACTTGAGTCAAAACTTACACGGATTTTTGCTGAAGCTCCAGGAGCAATAGGTGTATTCTTTGGATACTCAGGCACAGTACATCCACAGCTACCACGAGCATCTACAATAACTAAATCAGACTTACCTGTGTTGGTGAACGTGAAAACTGTTTCAACACGTTCTCCTTCACGAATATTTCCGAAATCGTGGATGGTTTTATCAAATGTCATCACAGGTGAATTTGATACAGCTTTTGCTGAAGAGGCCTCAACTGCAGAAGCAGCTGCTTTCTTTTCAGTGTTTTCGCCACATGCAGTAAATGTTAATGCAATTGCAGCCAATGTAAATACAAGATATTTTTTCATGTTATATATTATTTTTTCCGAAACAAATGTAAAAAAATTATTCCAATAGCCCTCTACCTTCTTTATTCATTCGGTCATTCAGAGCGTACTCTTTTACCAAACTGTCTAAAACACCATTAATGAATTGATTACTCTTTGGTGTTGAATATTCTTTGGCCAGTTCTAAATACTCATTGAGGGTTACTTTTGGAGGAATCTCTTTAAAGTAAATCAACTCAGCAATGGCAATTTTGATCAAAATACTGTCTAGAGTTGCAATGCGATCTGGATCCCAATTAGGCGTTTTTCCACTGAACTCTTTTTGTAAACTTTCCTCATTGACAATTACCTTTTCAAATAACCCAATTCCAAAATCAATATCTTCTTGTTTTTGGGATAGGTCAGGAAAAACCAAAGAAGACATGTCGTCTTCGCGTAGTTTCCGCAATTGCTTTAATAAATAGGTGTTTACAATGGGAAGATCATCGACCCATTGCATATTAAGATCTTCTATAAAGCGAAAAAGACGTTCGTCAGGTGCAATGACATCCTTAAACAATTTCACTAAAAAATTTTGCTGTGTTTTAAAACTTGTTGATTCTTTTGCTTTGAATTCAAGGTATAAAGGACTGGAGGTAATCGTATTAAAAAGCAATCGGATATAATCGAATTCCATCTCCCAAATGGTCAATTTATTGGATTCAATCTTTTTCGCTAAATAGGGATGTTTTGCGATCAAAGCCAGGGGTTCAATCGACAATATAAAGGGATAATCCTCATTAATTGGATTATCACTCTTTCGTTCTTTGGACTGTATTTTGTGTTGCTCAGCACTAAAATCCCACAAAGCTTTGAACAGTGCTAAATTGGTGCTATATAAATTAACCATATCCAAGCAGCTTTTTTTGATTGCTGCTCCCCCTTCTTTAAGGGATTGATGGTTACCGTTGTAATGCGCATATACTGCCTGCATTACTTTCACACGAATTTGGCGACGAGTTAACATGTATAAAGAGCTTTATTTTCAGAACAAAAATAGTGCTTTCCCTTGGGAAATGAATTGATTTTATTTTTTTCTTTTCCATGGCACTACCCTTTTTCATTTGATTACCTTTGAAGCATCAATCATGAAGGAACTTCAATACCTTAATAAATACCTTTATACCTATCGTGGGAAATTGCTTCTGGGGATTTTAATTACCATAGTAGCACGTATATTTTCTCTTTTCACGCCACGTCTTGTGGGGAATTCCATGACAGCTATTGAGCGTTTTGTCAGTTCTGCAGAAACCAATACAACTGATCTTCGAACGGCTTTATTGACGAATATTGCCTTGATTGTAGCCGCATCATTTGTGTCTGGGTTTTTTACCTTTTTAATGCGTCAAACCATTATTAATGTCTCTCGTTTTATCGAGTTTGATTTAAAAAATGAAGTCTACCAACACTATCAATTGTTGTGCAGCACTTTTTACAAAAAAAATAGAACAGGTGATTTAATGAGTAGAATTAGCGAAGACGTGAGCAAGGTGCGTATGTACTTTGGTCCAGCAATTATGTACAGCATTAATACCTTTGCTCTATTTGTAATTGTCATCAGCTATATGATCAATATTGCGCCAAGCTTGACATTTTACACCCTACTCCCCCTCCCAGTACTATCGCTCACCATCTATAAACTAAGCCGTGCCATTAATATACGCAGTACCAAAGTCCAAGAGACCTTGGCCAAATTATCTAGCTTTTCGCAAGAGGTGTTTAGTGGAATTGGAATCATTAAGTCCTATAATTTACAAGATACTATTGAAGAAAGTTTTTCAGAATTATCAGAAGAAAGCAAGAATCAAAATGTTGCTTTAGCCAAAATACAGGCCTGGTTTTTTCCCCTCATGATACTTCTCATTGGCTTCAGTAATTTACTTGTAATCTATGTTGGTGGGAAACAATATATCGCCGGAGAGATAGAAATAGGGGTTTTGGCAGAATTCATCATTTATGTAAATATGTTGACCTGGCCAGTTGCAACAGTTGGATGGGTAACCTCAATTGTTCAACAAGCTGAGGCATCACAAAAACGGATCAATGCCTTTCTTCAAGAAGAGCCTTCGATAAAAGACGGCACTTCCTCTTCTTCAATTGAACAGGCGAAAATTGTATTCGACAAGGTCTCCTTTACCTACCCAGACACGGGAATTAAAGCCTTGAAAGACATATCGTTTACGCTTAACCCAGGAGAAACACTGGGTATCATTGGAAAAACTGGAGCAGGAAAAACAACCCTGCTAGAACTCATTGCGCGTTTATATGACCCGAGCGAAGGGCAGATTACCATTGACAAAAAAGACATACGCAACTATGCACTCAAAGAACTTCGTAATGCCATGGGCTATGTTCCTCAAAATCCTTTCCTGTTTTCAGAAAGTATTGAAGAAAACATCCGTTTTGGTAATGCAGATGCTAGCCTAGAAGAAATTAAACAGGCAGCAAAAGAAGCTGCTGTAGATGAAAATATTGAGCAATTTAGCAAAGGTTATCAAACATTGTTGGGCGAACGAGGGGTTACCCTTTCTGGAGGGCAAATACAGCGTATTTCAATTGCGCGAGCATTGATCAAAGACCCAACCATTCTTTTGTTCGACGATTGCCTGTCTGCTGTTGATGCCGATACAGAAGAACAAATTTTATCAAGCTTAAATCGGGTAAGTCAACATAAAACTACCTGCATTGTAAGTCATCGGGTTTCTTCTGTAAAGCATGCTGATAAAATAATTGTTCTTGAAAATGGCGAAATAATTCAGCAGGGAAATCATGAAGAATTGATCAGGGTCGACGGACACTATCTTAAACTCGTCAAAAAACAACTTGAGCAAACTGCTTAATTATTTGTTTTGTTTATTTTTTTTTAAGAAATTTACCATGAATTGACCTAAAACACTAAACAGTTTAGTGCTTTTTAACCAAAATTAAACAAACAAGATGGAATTATCCCAGGAAGAGATATACTCAAAAGTACTTCGCGCTGGAAGGCGAACCTACTTTTTTGATGTTAGAGAAACGAAAGCAAGCGATTATTACCTTACAATAACCGAAAGTAAAAAATTCACCAACGAAGACGGAACATTTTACTACAAGAAACATAAGATATACTTGTACAAAGAAGATTTTACCGAGTTTAAAGACACCCTTGGTGACATGATGAATTTCATCATCAAAGAGCGTGGAGATGAAGTAATCAGTGAACGACATCAAAAAAATTATTCTTCGGAAAAAAACAATCATTTTGCAGCTGCACAGAATAGTAACGGTTTTACTGATCTGAATTTCGAAGATATCTAACCAAAACGTAAATATGTAAAAAACCGCTTCCTTCAGAAGCGGTTTTTTTTTACTTTAGGATAAAAATAAAATCAAGATGAAACAACTACTCTCTATTTTCCTTTTGCTCTTCAGTGTACAATTTCTTTTTGCACAAGAAGACGCTTCCTATTTTCTTCCCGAAAATCAAAACTATAATTCTGAGATACCCACTCCTGAAGAGGTAATTGGCCATCCAGTTGGGAAGTGGCATGTT
>CAJQKN010000130.1 GCA_905478905.1 uncultured Flavobacteriaceae bacterium
GCAAAATTAGAGGATACTCCAGCGGTTGAAGAAAGTAAAGATGCTTTTAAGACCAATAAACTAACACCAGAAAAAAAGCTTACTTCAAGTCCAACTGAAGAAAACACCAAGGAAATCCTTCCTCCAACTCCTGCAACAACGCCAAAAATTGATATACAGCCCAAAGAAGGAAAGCAAATATCTTCTCTTTCAATCGCAAGTATTCAACGTAAAAAAGAATGGGAAAAACAACAAAAACCCATAGAAAACAAGCTGGACTTACCCAATGAAGCTTTTACCCAAGAAGACTTAGAGCGGCATTGGAAAATATACCAACAAGAGAAATCAGATAAACGAGAACAAAATATTGCTTCCCTATTTCAGTTGAGCACACCTAAAATAATAGACAATAACACCCTTGAATATACTGTACCTTCCTCCCTCAATAAAGTAGAGATGGAAAGAGAATTTGTGTATTTCCTTCCATTTATTCGCAAGGCGCTTAACAACTTTTCAATTGTGATAAATGTCATCGTGAAAGAAACCGGAGAGAAAAAATTTATCTATACTCCTGAAGAAAAATACCAACGTTTGATCGAGATCAATCCTCTACTGGGAAAACTACGTAAGGAGCTCGATTTAGACCTTTAATTCCTGGTGCTAATCCAAGGATTTTTTTTGACTACTTTTTTTTGCCGTTAGCGTAAAGTACCTTAATCATACCATCTGCCAATCCTATTTTAGGCACATATATTTCAGAAGCACCACTCCATTGTAAGGCTTTAAGATAAATCTGAGTTGCTGGTATAATTACATCTGAACGGTCTGGGTTTAACTCCCATTGAACAATACGTTCTTCATAAGTCAACTTATTCAATTCCTTATAGAGTGTGTTTAGCTTGATATAGCTCAACGGTCTGCCCTCTTTTATTCCAGCAATTTTGAACAACTTATTGATATTTCCACCAGAACCTAGGAGGGCAATTTTACTGTGTTCTTGGGTGTTTTGCTCTATCCAATTTTGGATTTCAAACCAAATTTTATCGCTCACCATTTTGTTAATCATACGCACAGTACCCACTTTAAAGGACTTAGAGATAATGCGTTCTCCTTTTACTAAAATGGAAAATTCTGTACTTCCTCCCCCAACATCGATAAATAAAAAGGTTTTGTTTTTATTGATTGATTCAAAAATATTGGTGGTAGAAATAATTTCTGCTTCCCGTTTTCCATCAATGATTTGTATGTGAATCCCCGTATTTTTCTTTACCAGCTGAACTACTTCTTCGGCATTATTGGCTTCACGAAGAGCAGAGGTAGCACAGGCCATATAGGCTTTAACATTACTGATTTTCATAATGTGCTTAAAGGCTTTCATCGCTTTAACCACGCGTTTTTTGTTCTTTTCTGAAATTTCACCAACAGTAAAGGAGTCTTCTCCCAAACGAATGGGAACCCGTACAATAGAACTCTTCATGAATTTTGGCGGTTCCTTTTTTGAACTGATTACATTCGAAATAAGTATTCTAACAGCATTTGAACCTATGTCAATCGCCGCATATTGTTCTATTTTCATTGAGACATTTTAGCGCTAAAATAATCGTAAGTGGCCCATTGCGATCGGATCGATTTACCCTTGTTCTGAACAAAAGCATTCTTTTTTGCTGTATTGACAAGACGAGCTTTTACATTGTCATTCCAACTAATCATAAAGGTGTCTAACAATTCTTTTTGCAAATTTTCATCCAGAATGGGACAAGCCACCTCGATGCGATTATCGATATTTCTTGTCATCCAATCGGCTGAAGAAATATACATTTTTGGAGAACCATCGTTTTCAAAAATATAAATTCGCGGATGCTCTAGGAACTTATCAACAATACTGATTACTCTAATATTCTCGCTCATCCCTTCTACCCCAGGAATGAGACAACAAACCCCTCTGACAATCATATCGATCTGAACTCCAGCTCTACTGGCTTCATAAAGTTTACTGATGATTGCATTGTTGGTCACATTGTTCAATTTGAGTTGAATCTTGGCTTTTTTTCCATTTCGCTTGTTTTGTATTTCATTATCAATTAAGCCAATCAAAGCAGAAAATGTATAGTGAGGCGAAACAATTAGATGCTTGTACTTTTTGATCTTGTAATTTACTTCTAAAAAGTCAAAAACTTTTAAAACATCTTTGAGTATTTTTTGATGGGAGGTGAATAAAGTATAGTCGGTATAAATTCGTGCAGTTACCTCATTAAAGTTACCTGTACTGATGAAACCATAGCGTTTCAACTTCTTTCCTTCTTCCCGTTCAATGACACAAATTTTCGAGTGAACCTTTAATCCTGGTACGCCAAAAATTAGGTGAACTCCAGCGCTCTCTAAATTTTCAGCAACCTGTATATTGTTTTCTTCATCAAAACGAGCTTGTAATTCAATTTGCACGACCACCTTCTTTCCATTCTTGGCGGCATTGATTAAAGAACTAGCTACTTGCGATAGCTTTGCCAAGCGATAGATGGTAATTTTTATTGTCTTTACTTTTGGATCCAAGGCAGCTTCGCGTAAAAACTTTATTACATAGGCGAAATTGTGATAAGGCGTATAAATTAAGTAATCTTTCTTGGCTACAGCCTCCAACATGTTTTGACGCAACGATAAATCATGAATTGGTAACGGTTGAAATTTACTGTACAACAACTCTTTCCGTTCTAAACTTGGGAAATTCATATAATCTCTCCTGTGATGGTAACGCCCTCCAGGAATTAGACTATCAGAAGTAGCCACACCTAATTTTCGCATGACAACTTTTAAGGTTTCAGGAGCAATACTATTGTCATAAACCAAGCGAACAGGATCTCCCGCAAGGCGGTCTTTAACGCTATTGATGATTTTTTCAATATAACTTTTTCCAACATTTTCTTCAATATCTAGCTCGGCATCACGTGTTATTTTTAACATATGTCCCTCAATACTGCTATAATTAAACATGCTGAAAATCAAGTGAAAATGATAGCGAATCAAATCATCAAGCATCATTAAATACTGTTTTCCATCTTCTAATGGGAGTACTACAAAACGATCAACCTCCTTGGGTAACTCTATAAAAGCGTATAAATTATCATTAGTAGGATCATTCTTGAGGTCCATTTTAATGGCTAAAAAGGCAATGTTGTCTGAAAAATCTTGTTCTTCTTCCTTGAGGATTACCGTTACGAGTGCAGGACTAACTTTCTGCAAAAAATAGTCGGTCAGAAATTCAGCCTGTGATGGACTTACTTCCTTTTCATTGATAAAATGAATGTTTTCTTTTTGAAGTTGCTCCTCTATTTCTTCTAGGGTTTTGGCACTTGACTCTTGCAACTTGATCACTACTTTTGTAATCTCTTCCAAGAGTTTAGATGCTTCAATTCCACCAAGGGCTTTTTTACCTGACTTTTCAGATTGGGAAATGCGTTTAACAGTAGCAAAACGCACTTGAAAAAATTCGTCTAAATTATTGGAGAAAATACCCAAAAAACGCAGACGTTCAATAAGGGGAACCGAAGGATCGGCTGCTTCTTGTAAAACCCGAGCATTAAAATCAAGCCAGCTCAATTCTCTATTGATGAATTTATCTTTTACCATTTCTTTTGCGCTTCGTTTTTAGAACCATAAATTAAATCTCCCTTGGCTAGTTCCGACCATTTGTCTTGTGCAAAAGTAAGGGAAATCCAGTCGGCGGTCTTGAGTTCTGGAGCAGGTTTAACAGAAAAATAATCTGCAGCATCGCTGAAAGCAGGATTATGCCCTACCAGTATGATTTTTGACCATTGCTCTTGCAATTGATGCAGCTGCTCAATAACCTGCCTTCCATTAAAAGTGTAAAGGGCCTCACTGAGTTGAACTTTTGAAAACGAAAAACCAATTTCATGGGCCAGTATTGCTGCCGTATGCATAGCGCGATTGGCTGGACTGGACAATATATGGTCAAATGAAAGAAAGGTACTTTTGTAATGCTGAGCTACTGCTGCAATAGCTTTCATTCCTTTGGGTTGAAGCGGACGGTCTCGATCTGCAACTTCATATTCCCAAGATGATTTTGCATGTCGTAAGAACAATACTGTTTTCATTTAAGGGGAAAGACGTTTTACTTCCCATTCTTTAGAAAGCGTTTGTGAATATTCTAAACGGTCATGCAAACGATTGGGACGTCCTTGCCAAAATTCAATGACATTTGGTCGAACCATAAAACCACCCCAATGCTCGGGACGTTTAGGGGAATTGTCTTTGTATTCAACCTCCAAGGCCTTTAATTGATCCTCTAACACTTTTCGCGAGCTGATCGAGGCGCTCTGGTCTGATGCAATGGCACCCAATTGACTCCCCAAGGGGCGAGAATAGAAATAAGCATCTGACTGTTCTGGACTAACTTTTTCTGCCACACCTTTAATGATGACTTGGCGTTCTAAGGCAGGCCAAAAAAAGCTAAGTCCTACTTTAGGATAGGCTAAAATTGCCCGTCCTTTTTGACTAGCATAATTGGTATAAAAAACAAATCCTTCTGAACTAAACTGCTTTAATAAAACAATTCGCGCTTTGGGAAAAGCATCTTCTCCAAGGGTCACTATAGACATGGCGTTGGCCTCCTCTATCGCAGGATGATGCTCAGCCTCAGCAAACCAATCTTGAAATAATACAATGGGAGAGGTCTTCTTTAATGCATCGCTTAGGTCTCCTTTTTCATAGGATTTACGTAAATGGCCAATGTCTTTAGAAGTGTTCATGCTGCAAGGTACGATTTCGTATTTTTTTTTGGAAATAAACCTCCTTAACTTTCTGCTTTTCCTTTAAAAAACAAAGTTTTTGCCATCTTCGGCCAATGAAACATTTTTGAAATATTTGTTTGCTTGAACAATAAATTCATTCAAATCAGGGTAACGTGAGGAAAAGTGTCCTAGGATCAAATGGCCTACCTGGGCGCTGGCGGCAATTTGTGCAGCCTCGGCTGCAGTACTGTGC
>CAJQKN010000131.1 GCA_905478905.1 uncultured Flavobacteriaceae bacterium
TAAAATCTTTGAATAATACGGCGGTGCACAGGGCAGGAACGCGCATCATTTTATGTGCATCCCAAATAAGGGAGCTTGCTTTTTCAATTCCTTTGAGATAATGGCGACTTTTTGGTCCGGCAAGCGCTGCGGCTCCGTGGGCGCCGTCCACATGAAACCATAGCTTATGTTCCATGCAAAAATCTCCCATGGCATCAATAGGATCAAACAAGCCAGTTGAGGTGGCACATGCATTGGCCACTACACACATGACTCTTTTTCCATCTGCAAGGGCTTTTTGGTAAACCGTATTGAGATTGTCCATTTGCAATACCTCATTTTTATCTACAGCTACGGGGTAAAATGCTTTTTTACCCAACCCAAGGACGGAAAGTGCTCGAGCAATAGAATAATGGGCTGAAGACGCTCCTATGACAACCAAATCGGACGGATTTCCTTCCGTCCATGCCTCTGGAGCAATGGCAGCACGAGCCGCCGCTAGAGCGGTTAAATTTGCTACTGATCCTCCATGGGTTAAAACGCCACTCGCCTTTCCCGGTGAAAAATGAAAGTGATAATAATCTTTCCCCTCAAACCAACCCACTTTATCCAGCATCCAATTAATCATAAAGCCTTCAGTTGTCGCTCCAGCTGGGCCCATTTCGTATAAAGAGCTGGGGTTGTTGATTGTTCCATGAATGAGTTCTGGAATCCCCGCCAAATCGTGTGGAACAGCCACCTGATGTCCCATATAATGCGGATGCTGAAGATGATTGGTGTGTTTCAAGTAGGTAGAAACAAAAGAACTGATTTCACTTTCAGATTGAAAACCCTTTTTGAAGACTTGTTTTAGTTGTAAGGCTTCGGCAATTTCTTCTGCTGGGCGTTGATCCAATGCTGGGGTTGCTTTGGCTTTACTTTTTTCTAAATGTGTATTTAGTAATTTTCCAATTTTAGCGATAATTTGTTCCGCTCTTTCCATTTTTCTATCAGGTTAAAAAGACTTTAATAGACCACCATCTATCGGAATGCTTGTACCTGTAATATAGCTTGCTTGTTGAGAAGCTAAAAAACAAACTAAATTGGCATATTCTTCAGGATCTCCAATTCGTTGCATGGGTACTTGCGCTTCCATTTCTGCTCTTACTTGCTCTACAGGAACATTTAATTTTGCTGCTTTTTGGGTGCAGAGTTTTGCCAAACGTTCTGTATCGAAATAACCCGATAAAATCGAGTTGAGGGTAATATTATCTTTGGCTATATCGATGGCTAAACTTTTCCCCCAGCTCACTAAGGCCGATCGCATACTGTTGGAAAGCGCCAAATAATTCAAGGGTTCACGAACAGTTATTGAGGCGATATTGATAATTCGTCCCCAGCTATTTTTTTGCATGGAGTTCAATGCCAAGCCAGATGTATAAACTGCACATTTGAACAATAAATCAAAGGCAGTTTGATATTCTTCAATTTCTTTTTCAAGTGCACTACCAGCTGAGGGCCCCTGAGTATTATTGATGAGAATATCTATTGAGTTTTGTGCAAAAAAAGCATCTACTTGCGTTTTAAAGGAGGGAAAATCAGAAAAGTTAACGACCAAATAGCCATGAGATTGTCCTTTATCGGTGGGAAGTGAAGCGACAATTTGAGCCATAGCTGGTTCACTTCGCGACATTAAGGTTACATTTGCGCCCGATGCTGCAAGGCGTTCTGCAATTGCACGACCAATCCCTTTGCTGCTTCCGCCCACAAGAGCGTTTTTCCCCTCAAGTAATATTTCCATAGTGTTATTTATATTCTTCGCGCACAGGGCTAAAAACATCCATCAAGCGACAAGCTGTCAAGGCTTTTCCCGCATGAGGGATATTGGATGGAATAAGTACGATTGCCCCATCGCTATATACCCGCGTTTCTCCATTTAGCGTAAACTCGAATTCTCCTTCTACTACATGCATTATTTGTTCGTGATGGTGCTGGTGCTCTGGGACAACAGCACCCTGTTCTACAGTCCAAAAAGCCCAGCTAATTTGATTACCGTGTACCATTTGTCCATGTAGTCCAGGCATGATTTCTTTTGAGTCTAGATTGTTTAAATACATAGCATCTCTTGGTTTATAATTAAATACAGTTTAAAGCTTTGCTGCCAATTCACTGGCTTCTTTGATGGCCATTTTTGCATCCAATTGTGCAGCAATATTAGCCCCACCAATCAAATGTACTTTTTGGTTGGCTGCCAATAGTCCCACCTCTAATTCTTTCAGGGATTCTTGTCCAGCACAAATGATGATATGATCGACGTCTAGAATTTCTTGAGTTTCTCCTTTTGTTATATGAAGTCCTTGGTCATCTACTTTGGTGTAACTCACATCAGCAAGCATTTTGACCTCCTTCATGGCTAAGCTAGAACGGTGTATCCATCCAGTGGTTTTCCCCAAGTTTTTCCCATGTTTCCCTTTGGAACGTTTGAGCAAGAAAATTTCTCTTGGAGAGGCTAGGGGTTGTGGCGCTTTGGCCAATGCTCCTCCCTGGGCGTAGTTCATGTCAACACCCCATTCTTTCATATAATTTTCGGTGCTTAAACTCACCGATTCATGTGCCATATCATGAGCTAAATATTCGGCCATATCAAAGCCAATTCCTCCAGATCCAATGATGGCTACCTTGGCGCCAACAGATTTATTTTTATACAGCACGTCGACATAGTTCATAACCTTTGGATGATCAACACCTTCGATTTTGACCGTTCGTGGGGTTACCCCCGTAGCCAATAAAATTTCGTCAAAATTTTCGTTAATCAACAGTGCTTCATCTGCGCGTGTCGACAAGCGTAGATCTACCCCATATTTTTTCAGCATACTACTGTAATAGCGAATGGTTTGTCCATATTCTTCTTTTCCGGGAATGACCTTGGCCATGTTGAATTGACCGCCAATTTCATGTTTTTCTTCAAACAGCACAACAGTATGGCCCCTTTTGGCAGCAACGGTTGCAGCCTCGAGCCCAGCAGGGCCCGCACCCACAACAGCAATTTTCTTTTTCTTTTGGGCAGGGGTATGGACCAATAGGGTTTCATGACAGGCACGCGGATTGACAATACAAGAGGAAACCTGCATGGTAAAGGTATGGTCTAAACAGGCCTGGTTACAGGCAATACAGGTGTTGATTTCTTCTGGTCGTCCTTCAATTGATTTTAAGACCAATTCCGGATCAGCTAAAAATGGTCGCGCCATGGACACCATGTCAGCACATCCGTCTTGTAACACTTGTTCGGCCACATCGGGCATATTGATCCTGTTGGTTGTAATCAAAGGAATATTTACCTCGCCCATCATTTTTTTGGTCACCCATGCAAAACCTGCCTTTGGAACGATGGTTCCAATGGTGGGTACACGCGATTCGTGCCAGCCAATGCCAGTGTTGATGATGGTCGCTCCAGCAGCCTCAATGGCTTTGGCTAGTTGCACCACTTCTTCCCAAGTGCTTCCGCCCTCGACCAAATCTAGCATGGAAAGACGATAAATCAGAATAAAATTTTCGCCCACAGCTTCTCGTATTCGACGAACAATCTCAATGGGAAATTTAATTCTATTTTCATAAGCACCTCCCCATTCATCGGTGCGTAAATTTGTTTTCTTTGCAATGAATTGATTGATCAAATAGCCTTCTGATCCCATAACTTCCACCCCATCATAATGGGCTAATTGGGCCATTTTTGCACAATGAACATAGTCATGTATGGTTTGTTCGACTTCATCTCCAGTCAACTCTCTAGCTGGAAATGGACTAATAGGAGCCTTGGTGTTTGATGCTGAAACATTTTCAGCGGTATAACCATAGCGGCCCACATGCAAGATTTGCATGCAGATCTTTCCTCCTTCAGCATGGACAGCCTTGGTCACTACCTTGTGTTTTTCTGCCTCTGCTTCGTTGTCCAAAGGATGTCCTATTGGAAGGGCTAGGCCCTGCTTGCTTGGCGCTACTCCTCCAGTGACAATTAAACCCACTTGCCCTTTGGCTCTTTCGGCATAGAATGCTGCCAAGCGAGGGATTCCTCCATCTATGTCTTCCAACATGGTGTGCATAGATCCCATCAATACTCTGTTTTTTAGGGTGGTAAACCCTAGGTCTAAGGGTTCAAGAAGTTTTGGATATGTTGTTGTTGTTTCCATAGATTAGAATATAATGGGTGAGCAATAATTTTTCATGAAGCTACAAATTTTCTGTAGGACAACAAATTGAATTCTAATTAAATAGTTTTCAGTAAAATGACGCTTTGTTCGTGCATTTCAGTATTTTGGAAGGCCTATTAATCTTTGTTGTCAAAAACTTTTTCGTAACAATAAAAAGGGTGGGGACTTTTTTGTGCAAAGAAAACCTCACCCGTCAATTGATAATTGCGTTTTTGGTAAAAAATATTATTCCGCGGATTCTTGCTGAAGGTGTCTAAACGGACCGAGAGACAGCCGTTTTCTTGGGCAAGATCTTCACCAAAATCCATCAATTTTTGAGCAATCCCATTTCCTTGAACATCTGGATGAACGGCTAGACGATGAACATAAAGATGTTTTTGTTCTTTTGTTTGCCAGGGAATGGAATCATAAAATTCGTCCTTCTCAAAAGACAGCATAACACAGCCCACCAATACCCCATCTAGTTCAAAGGCATACATATTTTCTTGTTCAATATCCCTTTTGAAAACAGCTATGGATGGATAGTGTTCATTCCATTGAAAAATTCCCTGTGCAATCATATGACGTGCACAGGCCTCAGTGATCTTTTTGAGGCTTGGAATGTCTTCTGCTACAGCTTTTCGAATCATTGGCTACTTTATTTTCCTTATCTTTTCCAAAAATACACAAACGATGAATAATATTGCATTACGCTATTTCTTTATCCTTTTAATTATAGCCTTGGTAGGGGGACTTGTATTTGCGGGTACACCTACCGAAACCAATACATTATTGTTTGAAGCTGCATTATTGATTTTTGGGATTCAAATTCTTGTTTTCCTTCCTTCTTTTTTAGCGCAAACAGAACATTTTTATGATCTCACAGGAGGAGTTACTTACTTGTCGACCATGGGTTTTATGGCCTATAGACACCAACAATTGTTTGGTGAATGGGACCTTAGAACTTCGGTGTTAACCGCCCTAATTGCCCTCTGGGCGATTCGACTGAGTAGTTTTTTGTTTAGCCGAGTTAAACGCGTTGGGAAAGATGGCCGTTTTGATCGACTAAAAACGTCATTTACACGCTTTTTACTCACTTGGATTTTACAAGGACTTTGGGTATTTATGTGTACTTATCCAGCACTCATCGCACTTTCCTCTCCTTCAGACACTGAGTTTCTCTTTTTAGGCATTGGAACATCGGTTTGGGCATTGGGCTGGATATATGAAGTTGTGGCTGACAATCAAAAAACAGCCTTTAACAAGGACCCAAAGAATGCTGGGAAATTTATTAATACTGGAGTTTGGACGCAATCCCGTCATCCCAATTATGTGGGAGAATTCATTCTATGGACTGGCATTACCATCATTGCTATTCCTGTCTATGAAGGCTTGCAATGGGCTGCATTGGTCACTCCGCTTTTTGTTTATCTTTTACTCAATAAAGTAAGTGGTGTAAATCTTCTTGAAGAACGAGCGGATGAGAAATGGGGTGAAAACGAAGACTATCAAGCCTATAAAGAAAAGACCCCTATTTTTTTCCCAAAACTATTTTAATCAATCCTACATCTTTTTTCATGACCGAACAAGTATTTTACAATCCTACTGAAGCCAATGATAATTTTTATCTTGTGAAATAAAATGCAGTTCTTATTTCTCTCTTTATTTTTAGCGCTCATGCAATCCTATGAATCCCAGGCCTATGAGGTCGTAACATCCATCAATTCAATTGAAATAAGGTATTATCCTTCTGTCATGAAGGTGAAAGTGGAAAGTTCCCAAAGGGCTAACAATAATTTCAACGCCTTGTTTCGTTACATTTCAGGGAACAATATCGAGGGAGAGAAAATTGCCATGACCACCCCTGTTTATATGGATAAGAACGGCAGTGCTGAAGTGATGGAATTTGTACTTCCTGCTAAATATGATTCAATTGCACCAGAGCCCAAAGGGGAAGGACTTACCGTTTACCAAGCTAAGGCGGGTTATTTTGCGGCAATTCGTTATGGGGGCTATTCTAACGAAAGCAAAGAAAAATTTCATGCGGAATTATTGGTCAACGACCTAAAACAGGCAGATAAAGAAATCATTGGATCTCCGCTTGTTTTGTCTTATGACGCTCCCTATAAATTTTATAATCGCCGGAACGAGATTTTGGTTGAAGTGAAGGAATAACCCATAAAAGGAGGGGTTGGAAAAAGTGGAAAACCTGACCTGCTGAATTTATTTTAGCATCTCCTCTTGTAATTTGTACCGTGGAGACCCTGGACTTGTCTCAGCACCTATAGGACCCCTATTTTTGTTATGTTCATTTTGCCTTGATGCAAAACGAACCAAAAAATCAAGGCGGTATAAAAGAAGCTAAAAATTTTCGGTTTCACCTAAAATAAAATAACTCACAAGCTATGCTTGTTCAGACAGATTTTATTTTTTAACGGCTAAACCTTAATTTTCTTTACGCTTATTTTATAAAGGCCAAAGGGAGCATTTCTATTGCTCAGCTTTATCTTGTTTTGACCTGCTGAATTTATTTTAGCATCTCCTCTTGTAATTTGTACCGTGGAGACCCTGAATCAAGTTCAGGGTGACCAAAAACAACTTTTTCAGACCGCTCTTTTCTCTTTCTATTCAATCAAATAATCCAAGGCCAAGGCTTTGAAGGCTTCATTGAAAGCTGTAACATCATTCTTCATCAAAGAAGTGTAGGTGTCCAATTGAGCATTAATGGCTTGTGTTAGCTCGTCTCTAACCGCTATGTCTTGCGCAGTAGGAGGGAAGTCATTTCGCATAACTAAATTGTTAATGTGTCCCAATTTGTTGGTTAATCGAATGGGAAAATTAAGCGGATCTTGATTGCTTCTGTTTTGCGTTTGATACAGGGCTTTTTCAATGTTACTTAACTTATTTGCCAATTCTTTTGCGCTTGCACGTAAATCATTTGCAGCTTCATTCTCTTTAAAATTGGTTTGAAATTCACCTAGTTTTTTTGTAACAGTTCTAATTTTCTTGATGGCTTTGTGGGCAGCATCTATGGTTTGATTAATGCCATTAACAAAGTCAAACTGTTCTTGCATTTGTGCTACAGTAGTTTCTGCTAAAGGGCTGGGAAGAATCTTAAACGCTTTGGATTCTTCTTGTCCATTGTAGCTTAAGGTAACTGTGTAATTACCAGGAACTGCTTTCGCACCGCTAAGGGAAGCTCCCCATAAAATCATTCCTTTCAAACGTTCAGCGCCATCATAGCGCATATTCCAAACAAACTGATTTCCGCCTTTTACCACGGTAAGTTTATTCTTCTTGTCTTGAGTGCTGTATCGCTTGATTAAGCTGCCATCTGCTGCATGAAAACTTAGCGCAACACTGTCTTTTTCATCATTTACCTCTGGAATGTAAAAATGAGTAATGACCCCATTGGGTAGGTTTGTACCTGCAGTTAATGAGCTTCTTCCCCCACGACCTGGCACACGATAGGTAGGTTTGGGTGTGTAAAGTACTGCTTTATCAATGGTTTTTTCAAGCTGATGCAAGACAGTCAAATCGTCGAGAATCCAGAGACTTCTCCCCTGGGTTGCCACAATTAAACTGTTGTCTTTTACGGCTAAATCGGTGATTGGAACAATGGGTAAATTTTGTTGGAAAGCTTCCCAAGAAAGTCCATCATTAAAAGAGACATACATGCCTGTTTCTGTCCCAGCATACAAGAAACCTTTACGATTTGGATCGGCACGAACCACCCGAGTAAAATGTTCAGAGGGAATTCCTTTGTCTATTCGTGTCCAGCTTGCACCAAAGTCAGTTGTCTTGTAAAGGTATGGAGAGAAGTCACCAAGTTTATAACGCGTCCCAGCAACATAACATGTACCAGGCTCAAAAGGGGAGGGCTCAACACTGTTGATCATCATCCATTCGGGCATTCCTTTAGGGGTAATGTTAGTCCAGTTTTTTCCACCGTCTTTGGTGAGGTGAATCAAACCATCATCACTTCCAACCCAAAGTAAACCTTCTTGTAAAGGCGATTCGTTGGCCGCAAAAATGGTACAATAATATTCAACACTGGTATTGTCCTGGGTAATGGGTCCTCCAGATGACTTTAGGCGATTGGGATCGTTTCGGGTCAGATCAGGACTAATGATTTCCCAGCTTTGTCCTTCATTTTCGGTTACATGAACTTGATTGGAAAAAGTATACAAGCGCTTTGGATTGTGTTTACTAAAAACAATGGGGAAATTCCATTGGAAGCGGTACTTCATCCCTTCGGCTCCATAA
>CAJQKN010000132.1 GCA_905478905.1 uncultured Flavobacteriaceae bacterium
TAATTCAATGTATCGATTGGATACTTGTTCTATATAATCATCCGACATTTCAGGAACAACTTGTCCTTCTAGTCCTTGAAATCCATTTTCAATGAGCCATTGACGCACAAATTCTTTGGAGAGTTGCTTTTGGGGTTCGTTCGCTGCTTGGCGAGCTTCATAGCCATGAGCATAAAAATAGCGGGAAGAATCTGGCGTATGAATTTCATCAATCAAAAGAATGGTTCCATCTTTAGTTTTTCCAAATTCATATTTTGTGTCAACCAAGATCAATCCTTTGGCGGCGGCAAGTTCAGAACCTCGCTTAAATAAGGCACGGGTATAGGCTTCCAATTGAATGTAATCTTCTTCAGAAACGATTCCTTGTCGTATGATTTCTTCTCGAGAAATGTCTTCATCATGTCCTTCTTCAGCCTTAGTAGCTGGGGTAATGATGGGAGACGGAAAGGCATCGTTTTCTACCATAGCTTCTGGCATCCTAACACCACACAATAATCGCTTTCCAGCCTTGTACTCACGAGCAGCATGGCCAGACATATAGCCTCTTATTACCATTTCCACTTTAAAAGGTTCACAACGTTGACCAATTGAAACCGAAGGATCTGGTGTAGATTCTAGCCAGTTGGGAACAATATCTCTTGTAGCCTCCAGCATTTGCGTTGCTATCTGATTCAATATTTGTCCTTTATATGGAATTCCTTTAGGCATTACAACATCAAAAGCTGAGAGCCGATCTGTAGCAATCATGACCAATCTGTCATTTTCGAGAGAAATTACTTCCCTTACTTTTCCTGTATATTTGGCTAGCTGGCCAGGAAGTGAAAAGCTAGTTGATAAAAGCGTGTTCATTAATTCTGATGTTCTATGGTTTTATATGCATTGATCACTTTTTTAACCAATCGGTGACGAATAACATCCTTATCGTCAAGAAATAACATACCAATTCCATTGGTTTCTTTTAGTATCAAAAGGGCCTCTTTTAGTCCAGATATAACCCTTCTTGGGAGGTCAATCTGACCCGGATCCCCAGTAATGATGAATTTGGCATTTGGCCCCATTCGAGTTAGGAACATTTTCATTTGAGCATGGGTAGTGTTTTGTGCTTCGTCTAAAATTACAAAAGCATTGTCAAGTGTTCTACCGCGCATAAAGGCTAATGGTGCTATTTGAATTGTTCCTTTTTCCAAATAGGAAGCCAAACGTTCAGAAGGGATCATGTCACGCAGCGCATCATATAAAGGCTGCATATAGGGGTCTAACTTATCTTTCATATCACCTGGCAAAAACCCTAAATTCTCTCCAGCTTCTACGGCAGGACGCGTCAAAATAATCCTTTTGACTTGTTTTTCTTTTAAAGCTTTTACAGCTAAAGCAACACTGGTATAGGTTTTTCCTGTTCCAGCGGGACCGATGGCAAAAACCATATCGTTCTTTTTACTTAATTCAACTAAACGTTGTTGATTAAAGGTCTTAGCATTAATGGTTTTTCCCCCGATGCCATGCAGGATAAATGATTCCTTATCGCTAGTGGGTTCATAGTCTTTGGAGCCATCGGAAGATAAAATGAGTTCTAAAGCGGTACTGTCAAGGGAATTGAATTTGCCAAAGTGAGCAACCAACATGTCAATTCGCTTTTCAAACACTTCCAAAACCTCTTCTTCTCCTAGAGCTTTAATTTTATTTCCACGTGCAATTATCTTAAGCTTAGGGAAATAGATACGCAATTGCTCAATCGTTTTGTTCTGTTCTCCAAAAAATGCTTGGGGATCAACCTCACTTAGTTCAATTTCAATTTCGTTCAATATCTGTTTCGATTAAAGATTATACGTTCAGTTTCGTAAGTTTGTATTCAAATTTACGTTTTTCGTTTCAATCTAATCTCAAATAAAAACAACTTTATGTCGATTATTACTTTGACTACCGATTTTGGACATAAAGACTATTTTGTTTCTGTAATCAAAGCCGCTCTTCTGCAAGAAGCCCCAGCAGCAAAGGTGATTGATATTTCACATGAAATTAGTCCATTCAATCATACGGAAGCTGCCTATATTCTTAAAAATGCTTTTGCCAGCTTTCCAAAGGGAACTATTCATATTGTTGGCGTAGATTCTGAACTTACGCCCGAAAACGAACATATCATTATGCAATACAATGGGCACTTCTTTGTGGGAGCAAACAACGGTATATTTGCACTTATTATAGAAGACATGAAATACGAGCGAATAGGTGAAATTAATATTCACAACTCTATTATTTCCTCCTTCCCTGTGCTCGATGTTTTTGTTAAGGTTGCTGCGCATTTAGCCCGAAATGGAAGCCTGGATGTAGTCGCTAAACCAATCGAGAAACTCAAGGAAGTAATTGGTATACGTCCGGTAATAAATGACGCCAAAACTCAATTGATTGGCAGTGTTATTTACATCGATAATTTTGGTAATGTGGTCACAAACATTCGCAAAAAAGAATTTTTGGAAATCCAAAAAACACGTTCATTTACCATCTATGCCCAAACAGTAAAATTCCATTCCATCTACAATTCATATACCGAAGCAATTAACTTTGATGTTCCAAGGGAAAAACGAGAAGAAGAAGGAAAAAAAATAGCACTGTGGAATGCAGCTGGGCATTTAGAACTTTGCATCTACAAAAGTAATCCATCAAAAGTAGGAAGCGCCAAAAGTTTATTTGGCTTAGATTTCAGAACCTCAGTAACCATTGAATTTCATTAATATGTGGACGATTTTTAAACGAGATTTAGCCAGTTTATTTTATAGTGCATTGGGCTACTCCTTGTTGGGAAGTTTTTTATTGTTCAACGGACTTTTGTTATGGGTTTTTCCTTCAGCTTGGAATATTTTGGATGCTGGTTTTGGTGACCTCAATCTATTTTTTGAACTCAATCCATGGTTACTCATTTTTCTCTTACCCGCCCTTGGAATGAAATCTTTTTCGGAAGAAATTAAATTAGGGACTTTGGAGCTCCTCCTCACCAAACCTTTGACAAAGATTGAATTGATTCTAGGAAAGTTTTTTGCCGTCATATGTCTACTACTATTGGGGCTAAGTGTAAGCCTTTTTTACCTCTACCTCATTAACAATGCTTTACTTCCCAACCAATACATTGATTATGGAGTTTATATTGGGTCCTTCATAGGTCTTTTACTCTTGGCCATGTCTTTGGCAGCCATAAGTCTGTGGGCTTCTACCCTAGTTGACAGTCCTTTTTCTGCTTTTTTGATTGCCGTTTTTGTTGGTGTGTTTTATTTTTATGGTTGGCAGCAATTGGCACTACTTTTTTCCGATTTTTATACCTATACACTCGTCAAAAGCATTTCATTCCAGCACCATTATGCTGAATTGAACAAAGGGGTGCTTCGTTTGTCAAATATGCTGTACTTCTGTTTACAAACCGCCTTTTTCCTTTACTGGACCTACCTCAACCTCGAAAAACGCAGTCGATGAAAAGAATTAACCCTTCTAATGCGCTAATTTTTTTCCTGATAGGAATTGCTTTATGTATGAAAGGAATTTCGGCGATTGACAAACAGTGGGATTTGACCAAAGACAAACGATATACGCTTTCAGAAAATACCGTCACAGCTATAGAACAGCTAGAAAGTCCTATCACAATTGAGGTATTACTTGGGGGAGATTTACCGTCAAATTACAAGCGTTTACGTGCAGAGTTAACGGTTTTTTTAAACCAATTAACGCGAATCAACCCCTTTGTTCAATATGATTTTATAGATCCCTTTGCCGAAAACACAAATACCGAACAGACCATTAAAGATCTCTACAGCTATGGCTTGAATCCAGAAATCGAAATTGACCAAGAAAATCAATCTACAGCTCAAACAGTCGTTGTACCGTGGATGATTCTCAATATGGGCAATAAGTCATCTCGCGTTGGCTTACTTCAGAAAAACTTAGGGGACACTCCAGAAGGACGTATAGAACAATCCATTCAGCAATTAGAATACAATATTCTTGATGGGATGCACAAGTTATTAATCAAGAAGAAAAAACGCATTGCAGTCATCAAATCCCATGGAACTTCTGAGGATAAAAAAATATTGAGTTTTCTGCAAGGACTTCAACCCTATTACAATCTAGCCCCTTTTGATCTCAAAGCACTAGCCGATACACCCGAAAAAACCCTAGAGAATTTAAATCGATTTGATCTTCTAGTAGTCTCCAATCCAAAAGAAATTTTCTCAAATGAAGAAAAATATATTTTTGATCAATACATCCAACAAGGAGGAAATAGTCTTTTCTTTATTGATCCTGTGGCTGTTGCCCAAGACAGTTTGTTTGTTTTGCAAGGCGACGCGGTAGTATATCCCGTAGAGCTTGAGTTAGACGAATTGTTCTTTAAATATGGTGTTCGTTTAAACAAAGACATCATTACCGATCTTTACAGTGCTCCAATTGTACTGGCGCAGGGAGAAAATGCTTCATCTGAATACAAACCCTATCCTTGGGTGTATCACCCTTTGGTGCAACCCACCGAAGATCATCCTATTGGGAGCGCAATTGGCAATGTACATCATCGTTTTACCAGCTCAATTGACACTCTTGAAAATACGCTTAAAAAAACGATACTATTAACTACCTCTAACCGATCTAAGCGTAAAACTCCACCATTCATTATTGCATTAAAAGAAGCGACCCAACCGCTAAAACCATCTGAATTTAACGAAGACGGAATGATAACCGCTGTATTGCTTGAAGGAGAATTTCCCTCTCTTTTTGCCAACAGGATTGCTCCCTTTGCATGGACCGCACCTAAAGCGGTTAAATCTGCCAGAATGGCTCTTTTTTCTGATGGAAATATCGCTGAAAATCAATTGAATAGTGGTGAACCTTTGGAATTAGGCTACGATAAGTGGACTAACAATTTATATGCGAACAAAAGTTTTTTGCACAATACGGTACACTATCTTATTGGGGAAGAAGACCGCCTCAATCTTCGTTCCAAAGACATTCAACTTGCCTTTTTAGACGCTGCTGTGTTAAACGAAAAAAGGACTGCATTACGCAATACCGCTTTTCTCACACCATTGATTCTATTGGGGCTATTATTTTTGATTCTATATCTAAGAAGAAAGCAACAATTTCGTCAATAACTTTTAATAAGTTTCTTTTCCCGTTGCAGGCTTTTCAAATATATTTGAATGTATAAATAATAAGCCCATGAAATTCATTGTCTCCAGTAGTCAATTATTAAAGCAATTGCAAGTATTAGGAGGTGTAATAAACACTTCTAATACATTACCCATACTCGACAATTTCTTGTTCGAACTAAATCAAGACAGACTCACCATTACTGCCTCTGATCTAGAAACAAGTATGTCTGCTAGCATAAGTGTAGAATCAACTTCAACAGCTAATATAGCTGTTCCAGCGCGGTTACTATTGGATACGCTAAAAACATTTCCTGAACAACCCCTCACCTTTTCAGCTGAAAACAATACCATTGAAATTAGTGCAAACAATGGAAAATACAGCCTTGCTTATCTAGCTGGTGATGAGTTTCCAAAAGCGGTACATATAAAAGACCCAAGCAAGACAATAATCATGGGGGATACTCTTGCCAATGCGATCAACACCACCCTTTTTGCTTCTGGAAACGATGATCTTCGCCCTGTGATGAGCGGTGTGTTTTTTCAGTTTTCGACTGAAGGGCTAACTTTTGTTGCTACAGATGCTCACAAGCTTGTTAAATACACTCGTTCGGATGTAACAGCCACGGGTACCGCAGAATTTATTATGCCAAAAAAGGCACTTCAAATCCTGAAAGGGATTTTACAAGGAAGTGAAGAAGACATCAATGTAGAATACAATGAAACCAATGCACAGTTTTCTTTTGGATCAACCACCCTTAGTTGTCGATTAATTGAAGGCAAATACCCAAATTATGAGGCAGTAATTCCTAAAGAAAATCCCAACGTACTTACGATCCACAGAGAAACATTACTCAATTCCTTGCGTCGTGTAAGTATCTTTTCAAACAAGACAACACATCAAATTCGTCTAAAAATTGCTGGTGCTGAATTAAATATTTCTGCTGAAGATTATGACTTTAGTAATAAGGCTGAAGAACGCCTCAGTTGTAGCTATGCGGGAGATGATCTTCAAATTGGATTTAACTCAAGGTTCTTAATTGAAATGCTAAACAATCTAGGTGCTGAAGAAATTTCCTTAGCCATGTCCATGCCCAACCGAGCTGGAATCATTACTCCGCTTGACGATGTCGAAGAAGGAGAACATATTACCATGTTAGTGATGCCGGTGATGTTGAATGATTAATCATTATAGAAGAGAATCTCCAAAAAAAAAAAAAGACGCTTTATAAGCGTCTTTTTCACTTTCTTAAAAATGATAACTTAGGCTACAGAGATGGCCGCAGACATACGTTTATAAATCCCATTTTCAAGTTTTTCTCGTATCGCAGAAAATGCTTCTAGTGTAATTGAAACATCATCCATATTATGTGAAGCTGTAGGAATTAAGCGCAATAAAATTAAACCTTTAGGCACCACTGGATAAACTACTATGGAACAAAAAATTCCATAGTTTTCGCGTAAATCCTTGACCAAAACCATTGCTTCAGGAATACTCCCTTTTAAGTAAACTGGAGTTACACAGCTTTGGGTAGTTCCAATATCGAAACCACGCTCCTTTAGACCATTCTGAAGTGCATTTACATTGTCCCACAATTTTGCTTTAAATTCTGGACGATTACGCAACATGTCAAGTCTTTTCAACGCACCTTCAACCAAAACAGACTGTAAGGATTTGGCAAACATTTGCGAACGCATATTGTATTTTAGGTAATCAATAATTTCTTTATCTGCTGCAATAAAAGCACCTGTTGAAGCCATTGATTTTGCGAAAGTGGCAAAATATACATCTATATCATCTTGAATACCTTGCTCCTCTCCTGCACCAGCTCCTCTGGCACCAAGGGTTCCAAAACCATGCGCATCATCAACTAAAAATCTGAAACTAAACTTTTCTTTTAAGGCAACAATCTCTTTTAGACGACCTTGTTCTCCTCGCATTCCAAACACACCTTCAGAAATGACTAAAATACCTCCGCCTGTCTGCTCTGCCATTTTAGTGGCTCTTTCAAGGTTTTTCTCTAGACTTTCAATATCGTTGTGTTGATAAGTAAACCTTTTCCCTGGATGAAGACGAACTCCATCAATAATACAAGCATGTGCATCTACATCGTATACAATGACATCGTTTTTTGACACCAATGTATCAATGGTAGAAAGAATTCCTTGATAACCGAAGTTTAGCACATATGCTGCCTCTTTTTCAACAAACTCAGCTAATTCTCGTTCCAACTGTTCATGAAGGTCGGTATGACCCGACATCATTCGTGCACCCATGGGGTGCGCAGATCCATATTTGACAGCTGCATCTGCATCAGCCTTTCTTATTTCGGGTTGGTTCGCTAGACCTAAATAATCGTTTACGCTCCAGGTAATTACTTCCTTTCCGTTAAATTTCATTCGATTAGAAATGGGTCCCTCTAATTTGGGGAAAACAAAATAACCTTCGGCTACCGATGCC
>CAJQKN010000133.1 GCA_905478905.1 uncultured Flavobacteriaceae bacterium
TATTTTGAATCGAGTTTAGCACTAGTTTTCTTTAAGGAATTGAGCTGTATTGTAAAACGTAAAGGTTGATTTATGCCAATCTTATCGCCATCTCCTTGGTAGCCATAACCCAAAAAAGAGGGCATTAAAAAAACACCTATTTCAGTTTCCTTCAACTCTTTTACGGCATAGCGCAAGGCGGGAAGTAAATCTTCTTTGTCCACCAAATAATTCACCTCTCCCAATTCCATTTCATCGTAGATTACTTTTCCAGATAAGTTTTGAATTTTATAATTAAAAGTGACCTCATCTCCCGCAATTGGTTTGGGTTTGGTGGGCGCCTTTCTTTGGATAGCAAACCAATAGCCGAAAGCACTGGATTGATAGTTCAAGACTGAATCTTTTTTGATGGCTTGCGCTATCAATTGCTGTTGTTGCTGATTGATTTTTTTATTCCTTTCTACCGAAGCCTGGATATTGATTTTATTGCTTTGATAGATTGGTTTTCTTGCTTGGGGTTCTTGGCAACTTACCAAGCTTAAAAAGGCAAAAAAGAAGAAGGGTAGGGTTTTCATATTAGATTGGAACTGTATTGAAGGATGATTTGATGCAATTCATGTTTTGTTTCTTCCAGTGAAAGGGCAGACATTCCTCCTGCAGCATTTATATGTCCTCCTCCATTAAAGTGCTTTCGTGCAAATGCATTGACATCGAAATCTCCTTTGGAACGGAAAGACATTTTAATGATTCCTTCCTGTTTGTTTTCAATCAGTATGACGGCTAATTTGACTCCATCAAGACTCAACCCGTAATTCACAAAACCTTCAGTATCTCCTTTTTGAAAATCACAGCTGTCTAATTCTGCTTGGCTTATGTGCATATATACCGCTTGTAAATTGTCTACACGGGTTAGATTTTTTAATCCAAGGCCAAGGAGTTGAAGGCGCTCAAATCGATAGCTGTCATATATGTTTTGATGAATTTTACTGTGGTCAATTCCACTGTCCAGCAAATTTGCCACGACTCTATGCGTTCTGGCGGTGGTTGATGAAAATCGGAAGGAGCCAGAATCTGTCATTATTCCTGTATATATGCAACTTGCAATTTCTTGAGTAATAGCTTTTTCATCTAATTCAATCAACACATTATAGATCATTTCACAAGTCGATCCCAGGGCTGAATCAGAATACATAAGCGCTGCGTAGTCTTGTGGTGCTTCATGGTGATCGATCATGACAATTGGCGTGTTTGTTTTTTGAATCCATTGATCGATTGGAGCAATTCTTCCAAGGGCATTAAAGTCGAGCGTAAAAAACAACTCAGCATCTTCAATATAGGTTCGACACTTTAATTCCTCTTTGTTAAAACACAAAATATTTTCTTGTCCCGGCATCCATGCGAGGAATTGGGGGTATTCATTGGGAGAAATAATTTTACAATCGTGCCCTTTTTGTTGTAGGAAATGTCCTAAAGCTAAGGAGCTTCCCAAGGCGTCTCCATCAGGATTTTTATGTGGAAAAATCACACATTTTTTTGGGGTAGAAAGTAAGGCGGAAAGCTGATCGATAAATTCTTTTTGCATAACAGGTCAAATATACAAATGCTATAAGAGAAAGAAAACATTCCCTCTGTTTTATTGAAGAAGGCTTTTCGCATATCGTTATATATTTCCTTACATTTGCAGCACAAAAAAAAACGACTATGATAACCAACAGAACTTTTACCATGATTAAACCCGATGCGGTTAAGAATGGACATACAGGCGCAATTCTTGAAAAAATCACAGCCGCCGGCTTTCGTATTGTTGCCATGAAAAAAACACAACTTTCTAGGTTAGATGCCGAAGCTTTTTACAGCGTTCACAATGAACGTCCATTTTTTGGTGAATTGGTTAGCTTTATGTCTAGTGGCCCCATTGTGGCAGCAATTTTAGAAAAAGAAAATGCGGTAGACGATTTTAGAACCCTAATTGGGGCAACAAATCCAGCTGATGCAGCCGAGGGGACCATTCGTAAACTCTACGCAACCTCTATAGGTGAAAACGCAGTACACGGATCTGACAGTAATGAAAATGCAGCCATTGAAGGTGCATTCCATTTTGCTGGACGAGAATTATTCTAGCGTAAAACAATTTTTTGAATCCCTTCAAATCCTAAGGTATCGTTTAGATGTTTTAGGATTTTTTCTTTTCCATAAGACAATTCTTCTCTGAGCGGTGCAGAAGAAAGATGAATATAGAGCGTTTTTCCACGGAGCGATAGTTCTTGGGTAAACTGCATTACGTTGCTTCCAACAGTTGCTTCCCAAGCTTGTTTTACCTTAAGTTCATTTAATCCTTTCGCCAAATTACGTTGTTCTGTGATCTGTTGTAAAACATCTTGAATGGGTTTTGGTTCAAATGTTCGCTTTTTTTGACTCATCTTATAATGTTATTTTTTGATGACGCTTATAGTGGTATTCTTTGTCATTATGAAACAAAATCATTTCCTCTGGATCAATTGATAAAATTTCTTCCTTCCAAGGAGTCAATGCGGAGTCAAAATGAAGAAATAAACGCTGTCCTTCTTTTTTGACGGAAAAGGCAATTTGATCTTCCGAACTTTGGTAAAGGCCATTAAATGTTGGAGTCATTTTCTTTTTAAAACCAATGCTGTCAGCTTCCAAATGATAGAAATCAACCAATGGGGCAGCACCTCTGGGTTGAAATACTTCCCCATGAGCATGTACTGCTTTGATTTCCCAATAACCCCCTAGATGCACCAATTCAAGTGTTTTTACCTTGGCGCAACCTATAAAAAAAAGCAAGCATAGATAGAAAACGTAGCTGTTGGTTGATCTCATTTTCCGAAGGTAAAAAAAACTATGATAGCTCGAATAGTTTATAAGATAATTGTGTTGTTTTTAGTGCAGACAATGTTCTGTCTTCATGGGTATCTGACAGGAATAATTGGCCAAAGTGATTACTTTCTACCAATTGCATGATCAAGGACACTCTTTCTTGATCCAACTTATCGAAAACATCATCCAATAGGACTATAGGAGGAACTCCCGCCTGCTTTTTTATAAAGTCAAATTGGGCGAGTTTAAGCGCGATTAAAAAGGATTTTTGCTGTCCTTGACTCCCGAATTTTTTAATGGGTTGTTCGTGAATGGTGAAATCTAAATCTTCTTTATGTGGGCCAGTAGTGGTAAACTGGGCGGCTCTGTCTTTGGGTAAATTTTGTTCCAAAAGTGTTTTAAAGTCCAAACGGTGTAGGTCACTTTGATAGATAATGTCAATACGCTCGTCACTTTGGCTAATGCTATGGTAACGCCTCTTTACAATAGGAATAAACTCAGTTAAAAAAAGAGTTCTTTTATCAAAAATACGTGTTCCAATTGTAATTATTTGATCATTGTAAATTTCCAGTGTTTCGCGTTCAAAGGTTTGATTGGCGACAAAATATTTGAGGAGTGCATTGCGTTGGGCTATCGCTTTGTTGTAATTCAGCAAATCGAGCAAATAGGCTTTGTCGGTTTGTCCCATGATCCCATCGATGAATTTTCTTCGTGTACTGCTTCCCTCAACAATCAAATCTCTGTCGGCAGGAGAAATGATGACCAAAGGAAGAAGACCAATGTGATCAGAAATGCGATCATATGCCTTTCCATTGCGTTTAATGGTTTTTTTATTGCCCTTTTTTAAACTACAAATGATTTTTTCTTCGCGATCATCTCGATTAAAATGCCCTTCCAGAAGAAAAAACTCTTTCCCAAATTGAATATTTTGTACTGCAGATGGGTTAAAATAGCCCTTCCCAAAACAAAGATGATAGATGGCATCCAATACATTGGATTTTCCAACGCCGTTTTTTCCAATAAAACAATTGATTCGTTCGTCAAAAACGAAAGAAGACGCTTCTATATTTTTATAGTTTGTCAAAGAAAGTGATGCTATTTTCATTGTTGCTAAGATAAGAAACACAAAGTCTCTTTTACGATTGGAATAAAAAGTTTATTTTTGGGCTCTTTAACACATAGATCATGGCCACTTATAAAAAACGCGGAGCAAAAAAATCGGTTAATTCACCGAAAATATCTGAACAAGAAATTGAAAGCACAACCGCAGAAGTTTTTGAAACCCTCGATGCGAGCGCTTCAAAAACAGAAGAATTTGTTGCAAAATATCAAAATATTATTCTAGCCTTTATAGGCGTTATTACCGTTGGGGTATTGGGTTACCTAGCCTATGACACCTATGTTGCTACACCTCAAAAGGCAGATGCAGTTACTGAACTCAATCAAGCCCAATACTATTTTAATTTAGCAATTAATGAAGATGATTCTCAGGCCTTGTATCTTCGTGCCATTAATGGGGGAGAAGGTAAATATGGTTTTTTAGACATTATTGAAAACTATGGAAATACTCCTGCAGCCGCTCTAGCAAACTACAGTACTGGGATGGCCTATATCAATATTCAAGAATACGAGAAAGCAATTGATTATTTGAGCAACTTTAGCTCTGATGATGTGTTATTGTCTTCATTGGCCAAAGGTGCCCTTGGTGATGCCTACGCACAACTTGGTCAAGACGAAAAAGCTTTGTCTAATTACATAGCAGCTTTTAATGCTAGCTCAAACGATTTTACTACTCCCAAATATTTATTTAAAGCGGGAATCATCAGCGCTAGTTTAAATAAAAACAGCGAGGCTTTAGAATACTTTAAACGCATTCAAAGTGACTATTCTAATTCCCCTGAAGCTCAGCAGATCGAGATTCAAATTGGACGTTTAGAAAACCAATAGCCCATGGCTACTTCCCAGACCAATCTTTCTGCCTTTGAAGCAAAGGATGTCCCTTCTGGAAAGGGATTGAAAATTGCTTTAGTCGTTGCAGAATGGAATGCACAAATAACGAACAAGCTTTGTCTGGGAGCTCGTACTACCTTGATCGATTGTGGTGTTAATGAAAAGGATATTCATATAACTTATGTTCCTGGAAGTTTCGAATTGGTCTTTGGTGCCAGAAAAGCTCTAGAAAAACAAGTAGATGCGGTAATTGTTATTGGAAGTGTAATCCAAGGACAGACCAAGCATTTTGATTTTGTTTGTCAAGGGGTAACTCAGGGAATTGTTTCCTTGAACTTATCTTCTGATCAGCCTGTTGTGTTTTGTGTTTTAACGGACAATAGCCTGCAACAATCCATTGATAGAAGCGGTGGGGTTCATGGGAACAAAGGAGTTGAGGCAGCCGTTACAGCAATTAAAATGGCACATTTAGCCAAACAATAGTTTTTTAACCCAAGTTTCTTTCTTGGTTTTTCTGAAAAAACGTATTTTTAAGTCAAAGAAAATAAATGTTTAAGTCATCTCTTTTTAAGCTAAATAAAAACCGCAGGTATAACTATACCCCACGCTATTATGAGGGGAAAGAGATTTCAAATATTTATGAGTTTGACTCTAAATTCTCAAAATATCGAGACACCTACAACGCCAATGACTTCGGAAAGAAATGGGAAGAAGCGAGAATCGATAGCCGTAATAGAGGCAATCGAGCATTCTCCCCCCTGTTGTTTTTTATTATTGCTGTTTTGTGTTTGATTTTTCTCTACATCATCGATTTTGATTTATCCATCTTTAGACCATAGTGCATGGAAGATGTTATTGCTTTGCTTCCGGACCATGTCGCCAATCAAATTGCAGCAGGCGAAGTTGTCCAACGCCCAGCCTCTGTAGTAAAGGAGTTACTCGAAAATGCCATCGATGCTAAAGCAGCAAGAATTCAGCTGATTATAAAAGAAGCAGGAAAACAACTCATCCAAGTTGTGGACGACGGAATGGGTATGAGTGCCACTGATGCACGCTTGGCTTTTGAACGTCATGCCACGTCAAAAATTAAACAGTCCGACGATCTGTTCGCCCTTCATACCAAAGGTTTTCGCGGAGAAGCTTTGGCTTCAATCGCAGCAGTTGCTCAAGTCGAAATGCATACAAAAAGGCAAGAAGATGAGCTTGCAACCAAAATTAAAATTGGTGGAGGGGAAATAAAAAGCCAAGAATTGCTTGTGGCGCCTGTGGGGACCTCCATGTCAGTGAGTAATTTATTTTTTAATGTACCCGCACGTAGAAATTTTCTCAAATCCAATACGGTAGAATTACGCCATATCATCGATGAATTTCATCGAGTAGCGATTGCTCATCCAGACATATCTTTTTCTATGCTTCAAGGGAGTACAGAGTTATTTGATTTACCCGCAGCAAATCTAAGGCGACGCTTAACCCATATTTTTGGGGTAAAGTTAGACGATAAATTGGTGCCAGTAGAAGAACAAACAACGGTATCGGGAATCCGTGGATTTGTAATGAAACCAGAAGCGGCAAAGCGAAGTAGGGGGATGCAGTTTTTCTTTGTCAACAATCGTTTTGTGAAAAGTTCCTTTTTACATCATGCAATTATGACGGCCTACGAAGGTTTGCTTCACGATGGTTGTTACCCTGGCTATTTTCTGTTCTTTGAATTGGAACCTCATACAATAGACATCAATATTCACCCAACAAAAACAGAGGTTAAATTTGAGAATGAACAAAGTTTATTTGCCATTCTTCGTTCTTCCGTAAAACACAGTTTGGGAATGTTTCAAGTAGCTCCCACTTTAGATTTTGAGCGTGACCCAAATCTAGATGTTTCTTACGCTAAGGTTGAACAAAGTGTGCAATCTCCCAAAATCGAAGTTGATCGGGATTTTAATCCCTTTCAAGAGAAAACCACTCATTCATTTTCATCAAAAATAAGCCCACAATGGGAATCGCTTTATCAAGAAATTGGCTCAACAGAATCAACTACCATAAGCTTATTGGGAGCAATGGACACTCCCCCTGCCAATGTAAGCCAGAAAATTTTCCAGTTGATGAATCGCTATCTAGTCAGTTCAACAGGTGCTGCTCTTTTGTTGATTGATCAAGAGCGTGCGCATGAACGAGTGTTGTATGAGTTGTTTTTATCCAACATTACGCATTCTTCCACCTCCAGTCAGCAGTTATTGTTTCCCATTCAAATTGAATTAAATGCGATGCAAAAAGCCCTTTATACGGAATATGTTTCCCTATTGACTGAGGTAGGTTTTCGTTTGGGCGATCTCAAAGACGATCATGTTGAGGTAGTGGGTATTCCAAGCATATGTTCAGAAAACAAAGCCATTAAGGTGTTTGAAAATCTCTTTGAAACGCTGGCCAACGAACATCCAGAAGACAGCTTTAGTCAAACTGATTTAGTCGCAAAGTCACTTGCGAGAACCCTGTCCATCAAACGTGGAAAGCACTTAGAAATAGAAGAGCAGCAACAGTTGATCAACGATTTATTTGCCTGTAAAGAGACGCAGCTATCACCTTTTAATCGTCAGATTTTTATTTCTTTGTCGAAAGAAGAATTGGAAAAAAAATTCAACTAATGCAGGGAATAACAAATACAGTAAAGCATCTATTAATCATTAACGGGATTTTCTTTTTCGCGTCTAATTTATATGGTGCATTTTTTAACGATTTGATGGCTCTCCATTTTTTCGAGAATCCTGCTTTTCAATTTTGGCAGCCCATTACGCATATGTTTATGCATGGAAGCTTCAATCACATTCTATTCAATATGTTAGGCTTGTGGATGTTTGGCTCTCCACTCGAACAGCTTTGGGGGAGAAAAAAGTTTTTGTTTTATTATTTCTCTACCGGATTAGGGGCAGCAGCCTTACAGCTGTTTGCTTATTCATTTACATTTTATCCCATTATGGATACGCTTACCAGTGCGGGTTTCTCTACCAGGGATATACTAGATAGCCTTGCCGTTGGTGACATGAATCTAGCCTGGCTAGAGCATGTTTCTCGCGATGCTGTACAATCTCTTTATAATTCTTATGTTGTTTCAATGGTCGGTGCCTCTGGTGCACTCTATGGAGTATTGGTTGCCTTTGCCTTTTTGTTTCCAAATATTCCACTGCGAATCATATTTTTACCCTTCCTTCCAATCAAAGCAAAGTACTTTGTGCCAATTTTAATTTTTGGAGATTTATTTTTTGGATTTACGTCCTATTCCATGGGGCCGATTGCGCATTTTGCCCACGTAGGTGGAGCTCTAACTGGATTTGCGATGATGTTGTATTGGAAGCGAAATCAATTCAATCAAAATCGTTGGAATTAATATGAATAGTATGCAACGCCTTCTCAATCGTTTTCAACAATTCAATATAGCCGAGAAAATCATCTTGATCAATGTGCTGTGTTTTGTCCTGCCTTTTTTCATTAAGACGCTCCTGTTTCTTTTCAATCTTCCTGAGGAAACTTTTTTTAGCTGGTTGGAACTATCTCCGCATTTATCGACATTTATTTATCGTCCGTGGTCACTTGTTAGTTATGGCTTTTTGCACGCGAGCTTTGGGCATATCCTTTGGAATATGCTGCTGCTATATTATGCTTCACAATTCTTCCTTAATCTTTTTTCTCCCAAGCGCTTTCTGAATGTTTATTTTTCAGGAATCCTAGTGGGTGGAATCATTTTTATGGCGAGTTATATTTTATTTCCTGTTTTTAAGGGACAATATCCAAGTTTGGTCGGCGCATCTGCTGGAGTAATGGCTGTTTTGATTTTTAGCTGTACCTACACGCCTAATCAAGAAATCCGTCTTTTATTTTTCAATCTAAAACTCATGTATCTCGGAATTGGATTGGTGGTGTTGGATGTATTGCAAATCCCTACTGGAAATGCCGGTGGGCATATTGCCCATATTGGAGGAGCTGCCCTTGGTTTTTTCTATGCATCTCAATTGCAAAAAGGGAACGATATTGGTCGTGGCTTTGATTGGGTAATAGAATCTTTTGCTGCTTTGTTTCAATCTAAAAAAACGATGCAGACGGTCCACAGATCCAAGCCCAAAACTGGTCAAACTTCTTCTGTGAAATCGCAAAAGGAAATTGATGCAATACTTGATAAAATCAGTGACTCAGGCTATGAGAGTTTGTCTAAAGAAGAAAAAGAATTACTCTTTAATGCAGGTAAAAAATAACTGAAAAACGCAGCATGAAATTTAGCTTTATTGAAAATTGTTTGCTTGCCTTGAACGGGTGTTTACTTGTTTTTCAACTGATGTTGATGGGGAGTATTCCCTCCTTCTTTAATTTTTCCATCATTAACCTTTTTATCCCCGTTGTGGTATTATTCAATTTGATTTTCTTCTGTTATTGGTTAATGAAAATGAAGTGGCCCTTTCTTTTATTTATGGGAGCATTTTTAATTGGTTACAGCGAATGGAATCTCTTGTATAAATTTCCAAATAATACAGTGCGTAAGAGTAGTTCTACCTTTTCGGTGATGAGCTATAATGTTCGTCTCTTCAATAAATACCGTTGGATTGATTCTTCTTCCATACCCGCTTCGATTGAAGATTTAATTCGTGTTAAAAATCCCGATGTTCTTTGTTTGCAAGAATACTCAAGATCTGAAGCACCACGTTTGGATGCCTATGACTATAAATATATCCAGCCGAGCCGTGAAATGGGAAAATCTCCACTAGCGATTTACTCTAAATTTCCTATTCTCGATCAGGGATATATTGATTTTGAAGCATCTACCAATAGTGGCGCCTTTATAGACATCTCTTTTCGAAACAAACGCTTAAGGGTGTATAATCTCCATTTAGAATCATTCAGAATCAATGCAGAGGACAGCTTGTTTTCGAACCCCAACTCTGAGGCTTTACAACTAAAGTTTGATGAGGTTTTCCGAAAGCAACTCACACAAATCGACCAGTTCAATGCCGTGGAAGCTGTCAATGATTTCCCCTCAATTGTATGCACTGATTTAAATAATACACAATTTTCCAAAGCATATAAGGCTTTGTCTGTTGACCGGAATGATGCGTTTACTCTTGCAGGAAAGGGCTTGGGCGAAACTTTTTATTTCGCTTCTTTTCCACTAAGGATCGATTTTATTTTCACCCACAAAGATTTTAAGGTCAATGCATTTGAAGTGGCCAAAGAAAACTATTCTGACCATTATCCCATCATTGCACACTTGGGCTGGGATTAGCCATTTGATCTAGATAGTCATAGCTCTCAGGCCCTAGATTAAAGATAAGGTCAAGCACGCTAAGGTTTGGTATAAATCCGTGTTTATTGTCAAATACTTGAACGTATTTGGGGAAGATTCTACTACTAGCTTCCTTAGGATTTACTATACTTTCTTCTGCTGGAGTGAGTGCCTTGTATTGATCAGAAAACAGCAATTCATCTTCTATGTCGAGCCATTCATAAATACAGGCAAGTAGTCCTAGGTTATAGGCTGCTAAAGTTTTTGTCCGGGAGAATAAAACTTCTTTTAATTCGTGCTCATAAAACTCAAAAAATGGGGAAGAACTATAAGCAGATGTCAAGGATTTCCAATGCTGTTTTTGCCAATTTTCATCCCATTTAATCTTGACTTCACTGTCTTTTTGATGTGTTTTTTCTTTGTTGTGTTCTACCGGAATGATTAAGTCAAGTTTTCCATTTGAACCATAGATACTGCAGCGGTTTCGGTAGGTTTGCTTTTGATAGTTGCCCAGAAGCGTGAAATGAATCGGATGCGCCACTAGTTCTGTCATATATCCTATGCTTGGAAAATAGGCCGGGACCAATTGCATTAGTCGAGAGTTGTTTGTTTTCTGCGACGGATAAATGCAAAAAGCTGCCATAAAACAACTGCTCCAATGAAGTAAGGGAAAAACGAAATTGGTTTCCCTTCACCTTTTACAGTAGTCATTACTCTATCCCAACGAATGCGCCAGTTTCGAATTCCATCGTTAATTCCTTCAATACTAAACCAAACAAGGACAGGTTTTCCTACAATATGATTTTCAGGCACAAAACCCCAGTAACGACTATCCTCCGAGCGATGACGGTTATCTCCCATCATCCAATAATAATCTTGGTCAAAAGTATAGCTACTAACTTCTTTTCCATTGATTAGAATGCGACCATCTTGGAGATCGAGGCTATTGTTTTCGTATTCGCGAATAATCTTTTTGTACAGGGGAAGGTTGCCTTCATTTAAGTTCACTGTCGCTCCAGCCTTCGGTAAAACAATTGGTCCAAAATTGTCTTCATTCCAATCATAGGGTAAACTATTGGGGAAAATGGATGTATTGGGAGTTTTTACCCTGCTAACCTTTCGTACTAAACTATCAAATAGTTGTTTTTCGTTCAGTAATGCTGCTTCAGCAATGGTTAAAACAAGTTCTTTGGAAGGCTCCAAAATTTCTTTTACCCTTAGGCGAAGCTGTCCGATCAATTTTGGTGGCAACCCAGCAGGTGGGGTGATGACTATAAAATTATTGATATCATTGGATATTCTTCCGTGGATATAAGGAAGTATCTCATCATAGCTTTGTTGTGTAATGTTTTCTATGCGGTATTTCCGTGTAAAGTCTTTTATTCCTTCTTCATTGAGTTTGCGAGAGGAAACTCCTTTTGCATTATAGGCATAGTGAACATATTGGGTTTTTGCACGTTCAGGAAGAATGCTTTGTTTTCCATTAATGTGAACAAAACCATTGACTACTTCAAGGGTATCTCCCGGAATACCCACGCAGCGTTTGACATAGTTAGATTTTTTATCGATTGGTTTTCGTACTCCTTTTTCTTTGACAAAAAATTGTCGAACTGTATCTGCTGGCCAACTAAAGACTACAATTTCGTTGCGTTGAACATCCTTAAATCCGGGTAAACGGAAATAGGGGAGTTGTGGAAAATCGATATACGATTTTGACTTTACTATAGGTAGGGTGTCATGAACCATTGGAAAAGCAATAGCTGTGGTAGGAGTTCTTGCCCCGTAGTGAAATTTACTCACAAAGAGGAAATCTCCTATAAGTAAAGTTTTTTCAAGGGATCCCGTTGGGATAATATAGGGTTGAATAAAATAATTATGCACCAAGGTTGCGGCAATAATAGCAAACAGTATTGCGTTTATCCATTCGCCAAACCAGGTCTTTGGCACAAGGCTTCTGTCTTTTTCATATACAGTTGTTGGGTCATAGTTTGCTGCATAAATATAAAGGCCAAAACTGACTAACCCAAGCGCAGTGTCTTTTGCCGAATTTCTTCCAAAGCTACGAAGGGTTTCCACCCAAATCACAGGAAACATCATTAGGTTGATGATGGGGATGAATAATAAAATCACCCACCATTTTGGTCGACGAATGATATCCATTAAAACGATGGCATTGTAAACAGGGATTAATGCCTGCCAAGGCTGTTTACCCGCTTTTTGATATAATTTCCATGTACCCGCAAAATGAATCAGTTGCACAGCAAGAAAGAACAAGAACCATTGTATAATTGTCATAGGAGTGTTTTTTTTATAGGTTTAGGACATCATTCATGGAGAAAATCCCCTCTTTTCCATACAGCCATTCAGCAGCAATTACGGCACCCAAGGCAAAGCCCTCTCTCGAATGCGCTTTGTGTTCTATGGTGAGTTGATCAATAGCAGACGCATAGGTAATTGTATGCGTACCGGGCACTTCTCCTTCTCGATGGGAAGTTATTTTTAAATCTTTGGTTTCTTTGTCCATCGACCAGTTGGCATAGTGCTTGTTTTGAGCACCAATTCCTTCTGCTAAGCTAATGGCTGTTCCACTTGGGGCATCAAGTTTATGTACATGATGGGTTTCTTCAATGTGGGCTTTGTATTGACTTTCATGCCCTTTCATTAAACCTGCAAACAATTCATTTAATTTGAAAAATAAATTTACCCCAACACTAAAATTGGAAGCGTACAGAAAAGCACTGTTCTTTTCAGCGCAGTATTTATGTATTTCATCCAAAGCATTGAGCCATCCTGTTGTGCCACATACCACCGGAACAGAATTGTCAAAGGCTTCTTTGATATTTTCTAGGGCGGCCGTTGGAACACTAAAATTTATGGCAACATCTGCCTTTGCAATGGAACCTTCACGTTGCTCTTTGTCTACAATGCAAACAATGGAATGCCCACGTTCTACTGCTATTTTTTCAATAGCCTTTCCCATACGTCCATATCCTAATAAAGCAATGTTCATCCTTAAAATTTTAGTTGAAGCGCTAGACCCACAGATGGATCAGCTAAAATATTTTCTTGGTTAAAGTAGGGTTTAAAAGTTAGGGTGTCGTCTACATTAAACTGTAATAAATGAGCACCAACATTTGCGTCCAAAATATTGAGTAAATAGAAGCCCATAAACCACAGTATGGAGACATCACGTAGGTTTTCGTGAAATTCCATTCCTTTAATCAATTGGCCGTTTTGAGCAATTTTAGTGGTAAACTCATCCGAAAAATCTCCTCGAATACGCTGTTTATAAGCTGTACGGTATTTATTGGCCTCTTTGGACTGATAAACATAAAAATAGGCAGAGGTACCTAAGCCACCATAAATCAGCGGAAGTGTCCAATAACGGCGGGTGTGAATTTGCCCTAGGCCAGGAATAACAGCCGAGTAAAAGGTAGCTTTGGACGGAGTTAAGTAATCTTTCTTGATCCGTATCTTTCTTGGTAAACTATCTAAGGCAGCGCGGTCTTGCGCATGACTCACACAAAAAAGGATAAGAAAAAAGATAAGAAAGAGGCTATTCTTCACGTTTTAAGCGTTTTTTTATACGGCTAAATTCTTGTTGTGAGTCAAAAGGGATATGGATGGTTCCTTTGCCTTCACTGTTAAAGGAGATTTTTACATCAGAGTCAAAAAATGCACCAAACTCTTTTTCTCCTTCTTCTAAATAAGGTGGGGTGTGCACCTTTGCTTTTTCTTTTGGAGGTGTTTTTAGCTGCTTGACTAGGGCCTCTGTTTTTCGTACACTTAGATCTCCTTTAATTATTTTTTGGTAGAGTTCAAGTTGATCTTCTCTTTTTTCCACATTAATGATGGCTCTTCCATGTCCCATAGAAAGAAATCCGTCTCGCATCCCGGTTTGTACAATGGGATCTAGTTTGAGTAATCGCATATAGTTGGCAATTGTGGAACGCTTTTTTCCAACCCGTTGACTCAATTGTTCTTGTGTCAATGAAATTTCATCGATTAAACGCTGATAGGATAAGCCAATTTCAATGGGGTCTAAATCTTGTCGTTGTATGTTTTCAACCAAGGCCATTTCGAGCGATTCTTGATCGTTGGCAATGCGCACATAGGCGGGAATTGAGGCCAATCCAATCATTTTAGAAGCACGGAAACGTCGTTCCCCTGAGACCAATTGAAATGAATTGAAGGCAACTTTACGCACCGTTATGGGTTGTATAATTCCCAGTTCTTGGATAGAACTGGCCAATTCTTTAAGGCTTTCTTCGTTAAATTGTGTTCTAGGTTGGAATGGGTTTACTTCAATTTGTTCGATCGGTAATTCCAAGACATTTCCTACAACCTTATCTGCATTTTTATCTTCAGCAGATGTAATGTCATTATCTGGGTCTTGCAAAAGTGCTGAAAGACCTCTTCCCAAGGCTGGTTTTTTTCCTGACTTCGCCATAGTGCTTACTTGTTTTTGTTTAATACTTCTTCTGCCAGACTCAGGTAGTTTTGGGCGCCTCTGCTGGTTGCATCATATTGAATGATATTTTCACCATAACTCGGTGCTTCACTCAAACGAATATTTCGTTGGATGATGGTTTTGAAAACCATTTTTCCAAAGTGTTTTTTCACTTCTTCGACTACTTGATTCGAAAGACGAAGACGTGCATCGTACATTGTCAATAAAAGGCCTTCAATGTCTAAAGAAGCATTGTGAATTTTTTGCACACTTTTTATGGTATTTAAAAGCTTACCTAAACCCTCTAACGCAAAATATTCGCATTGAATTGGAATGATCAATGAATTTGCTGCGGTCAAGGCATTCAAAGTAATCAATCCTAAAGAAGGTGCGCAATCAATGATAATAAAATCGTATTTTTCTAGAATGGGTTCAAGTGCTTTTTTAAGCATGAATTCACGCTGTTTTTTGTCGACCAACTCAATTTCTATGGCAACCAGATCAATATGAGAAGGGATTAAATCTAAATTTTCAACACTAGTGGGTACAATGGTTTCTTCTATGCTGGCCGTATGTTCCAATAATTCGTAGGTACCAGCCTTTTGATCTTCAACAGAAATGCCTAGACCAGAAGTAGCATTTGCTTGCGGGTCAGCGTCAATGAGCAGTATTTTTTTTTCCAATATAGCCAAAGCAGAAGCGAGGTTTACCGACGTAGTCGTTTTTCCTACTCCACCTTTTTGATTGGCAATGGCGATGACTTTACCCATAGGTTTAAATTAGTCTTTAAAAATACAATTATATAGCGGTTATTAAACTATTTGTATTTGCTTTTTGAAAATTTTAAGAGAAATTCAAGAAGTAAAATCTAATCTTCAATGATAAAAACAGTCTCTCCTTCTTTTTTATGTCCGTAGTGTTCTCGGGCATATTTTTCTAAGCTATCGAGATTGTTTAATTGTTCTATCGCTTTTTTGTCTTTATCGATCGATTCTAGCAGGTTTTTTTTTCGTTGCTGTAGGGTTTCGATTTCAGAATTTAGCTCTTGGTGTGTTAACCATGAATGACTGTCGAGAAACAAAATCCAAAAGAGGAATAATACTCCTATGGATATATAGGCGATTCGGTAAGCATTTTGTTTTTTAAAGCTGTTTTTTAGTCGATTCAAAGCTGGCTATTTTTGGATGGAACTCACTTTTTCTTGGGTAATTATTTCATCGGTTTCGTTGCCCCAGTTACGCAAAATATAATTCATTACGTCGGCAATTTCTTCTTCGTCCAAGCCTTGACTTACCATCACGGAGTTGTAGGCTTTTCCATTTACCGTTATGGGCCCTTTTAGTCCAAATTTTATTGCGTGAATGGATTTGTCAATGTCTTGCAGATAGTCAGAATTTGCTAGGGGAGGGAAAGCTCCGGGAACTCCTTCGCCCTTTGACATATGGCATTGCACGCAAAAATCAACATAGATTTCTTCTCCATCGATAATGCTTTGTACCAAAGGTTTTTGCTGATATAAAAATAAACTAAGTCCAGTAAATGTTGCAATCAAAAAGAGACTTAAGCTTTTCATTAGTACGATTTAGGGATTATTTTTAAAATGCCTTTTCCTTCAACACCCAAATATAAATAGCCGTCAGGCCCCTGTTCAACATTGCGGACACGACCAATAGAATCCAATACTTTTTCTCGTTTCACAACAGTATTGTTTTTTAACTCTAATCGTTCTAAGTATTCAAAACGAAGGGAACCAACAAAGAGGTTGTCTTTCCATTTTGGGTAAATGCCCGAGGTTGAAAAAGCCATTCCAGATGGAGCAATGGAGGGGACCCAGTAATAGAGTGGTTGTTCCAATCCGTCTTTTGCTGTAATATCAGTAATGGGAGTTCCGCTATAGTTAATCCCATAGGTAATCAATGGCCATCCATAGTTTTTTCCTGCTTTGATGACATTGATTTCATCACCACCTCTAGGTCCGTGTTCATGTACCCAGATTTCTCCTGTCACTGGGTGGGTAATCATCCCTTGAGGATTTCTGTGCCCATAACTATAAATTGCTTTTCGGCTATTTTCTGTAGTAGTAAATGGGTTGTCTTTTGGAATACTTCCATCGCGATTTAAACGGTATATTTTTCCGCCATCTCGTGTAATGTCCTGTGGGTTGACCTCGCGATTTCCTCGATCACCAATGGAGAAAAACACATGGCCTTCGGAGTCAAACGCAATTCGTGAACCCCAATGTTGTCCTTTTTTTGTATTGAAATCTCCTTTGTAAAGTAAGGATATATCCACTAGGCTATCGTTTTCCAGCTTTGCACTATACAAGGCAGTGTGTCCTCCCTTTTCTTCTCCAAGAGGAGAACTTGTAGTGAAATAAATAAGGCCATCTTTGGCATAGTCAGGAGAATGCGCAACATCAAGTAATCCACCTTGACCGCGAACATAGACAGGAGGTAAGCCTTTAACAGCTGTTTTTACACCCTCTACAACATGGTATAATGTCCCTGCTTTTTCTGTAACCAAGAAATCAGTAGAGCTAAGGATACTCAAACCCCAGGGTATATCAATGCTATCGGCAACAATTTCGTAGCTGTAATCAACTGTCTTGGGTAAACTAATTGTCGGCCCGTGGTCTTGGGCATCACAGGCAATGAGGGTTAGAATTGAAATACTTAATAAAAAGTGTTGAATTGTTTTCATGAAAAAATCTTAAAGGATAAATGTACAAAAAAAGGATAAAAAAAAACCACTTGTCAATCAAGTGGTTTTGGGTGTTTTTCAAGTCGGGATGACAGGATTTGAACCTGCGACCCCACGCCCCCCAGGCGTGTGCGCTACCAGGCTGCGCCACATCCCGTTTTCCATTTTTTGTCGGGGTGGCAGGATTCGAACCTGCGACCTCCTGCTCCCAAAGCAGGCGCGATGACCGGGCTACGCTACACCCCGAAAAATGGTAGGCAAATATAGTATTAAATATTGGAGTCTAACAAGCTTTTTTAAAAGAGTTAAATCTTTGCTATGAGCACTATTTATTCTTCGTTTTGTTTGATTTGTAAACCATTTTCATCGATTGTTACTTCCAAGCTTGCATCTTTGTCTGTAACATTTAATTCAAGGCCATTTTCATCAATATGTAAGCCTGCTTTTACGGATTCACAATCCTGACATACTAGTTCACCGTCTTCCATCTTCCACAGGTGTCCTGCAATACGCTTTCGGTAATACTCTTGATTGTTTTTAATTTTTTTGGCTAGATAGTCACCAAAATCACTGTCTATATAGACGTATTTCCCCTCGGGCAGGGAAAGGTTGACAATTACTTTTTCCGGATTGGTTTTACTTTTTATGGGGGAGATCCAAAAATTGTCTAACACCAGTTGATCGTCAAATAAATCATGGGTATAGGTGATTTCGCCAGCGTTTTCAATGGCCTTTTTTTGTGACCAACCTTTCGCTATTTTTTCGATGCTTAGTCCGAGTTGATCGTTTTTGTTTTTTTGAATATAAAGACGAACATTATTGTCAAGCCGAAAGCTCTCTCCCAATTCATTTTCAACGATGGTTAAGTTGTTAAATAGAGTGATGGTTTCGGAATATTTTTGATGTTCGTTTAGGTATATTTTCAGCGTATCGGAAGCGTTATTATCCCATTCAATCAATTCACTTTTCTTTGAAGTTACGGCAAAGGCTTTTGATTCAATGATGCCAAAAATGGATAATGCTATTACAGCAAAAACCCATATTCCTAGGAGTATTAATTTTGATGTTCGCCCCATTACTTGCCCATTGTTGCCCAATAAATTGAGTCCGAGCGTAAATAGAAAGATAAAGGGTATTCCTGCAATTAGAAAAGCAAATAAACCGATAATAATTACTGGTAAGTCCATACTTATGCCTAATTGTAACAACTCATTTGGAATCATGGCAGTAAAGACGCTTCCAAGAATGGTTCCAATAAAGAGTCCTAGAAGACTAACACTCGAAACCAACAAAAACATTATTCCGATGAAAAGCCCAGCGATCCTAAACAGTCCTTTGATTAGTTTGAGAAGAAAATCTGAAAAACTTTTTGACTTTTTTTTTAATTGATTCCCAAGGTTTTCATAGTCAACATCTTTTACCGAATTGCTCACTTGATCTAGTTCTTCTTTGATCTTTTTTTTAATGTTGGAAACATTTACTGGTTCTCCTTTCATTTTTAATTTATCGGCAGTTGTTAATGCTTCCGGTACAATAATCCATAGCAGTATATAAACCAATACCACGCCTCCTATGGAAGAGAAAAAGAGAATTAATAAGATTAGTCGAACCCATAAGCTATCTATACCAATATAGTGACTCAATCCGCCTGCAACTCCCCCAATAAAACGATCGTCAGTATCCCTGAATAGTTTTTTTGGTTCTGAGAAATTTGACTTGGTCTCATAGGTTTCAGCATCTTCGCCAGCTAAATCTTCTGGAGAGCCAAGCGTTTCAATTACTTGTTCAACTTCTTTTACAGAAATAACGTAACGCTCGCCTGTTTTTATTTCGGTAAACAATTCTGAAATTCTCACCTCAATGTCTTCAAGAATGTCTTTTCCACCCTCTGTTTTGATGAAAATGAATTCAAGTCTTTCGAGGTATTTCTTTAAAATAATGTATGCTTGCTCGTCTAGAGAGAAAAGCGTCTGTGCCAAATGTATATCGATTGTTTTGTTCATGATTTTATTATTTGATTAGGGTGGTTACTGCGTTGGAGAGGTCACCCCAAGAGTTGTTCAATTCTTTTAAAAATGCTTTTCCTTCTTTGGTAATCGTGAAATACTTTCGAGGTGGACCAGCATTTGATTCTTCCCAACGGTATTCGAGCAAGTCGGCGTTTTTTAAACGGGTAAGTAGCGGGTAAAGCGTGCCTTCTACCACGAGAAGTTTAGATTCTTTTAAACGGTTTAAGATTTCTGAGGAATACTTTGGTTTTTTATCAATTGTTGATAAAATACAAAGCTCTAGAATTCCCTTCCGCATTTGGGCTTTTGTGTTTTCAATGTTCATAAGGTCCAGTATTAATTAGGGTACTGTCTTTTGCAAATATATGTATAAAAGATAGTATTATGCAATACATAGTACATATTTTAACATTTTAACAACACTTTTGCCTGATAATAAAAAATAGATTTGTTCAAATCAGATTCATTATGACCCAATTCGAATTTTACCAAACGGTCTTACAGAAAGTCAGTTTTGATCAAGCTTTGTTTGAAAAAGAATACAATAAAGCAATGAATGAATTAAGCCTAGCAGAGCGTATTATGTTGAAAAAGTGGTGTAAGAAATCCCTGAATCCCTCTCTAAAAACAATTTATTTGAAGCCCTAGGGTATAATTATCTTAATGTTTTCGATCGCAATCGCTCCCCGAATGACCCCTTCTATACTCTTTTTGAGTGCATCGATTATTTGAATTTTTAAATTGCTTTTGGGATAGACAATGCTAATTTCTCTTGCAGGGGTTGGCTCTTTAAATGAGCGCAGGTTTTTTTTGTTTTTCTCAGATAGTGTAAGCGTATTGAGGTAAGGTAGAAGGGTCATTCCAAGTCCTTCGTTGGAAAGATTAAGTAAGGTTTCAAAGCTTCCACTTTTTATGTCAAAACTATTTTTGCTTTCATGATTGCTAAGTCCACACATAGAAAGTGCTTGATTTCGAAAACAATGTCCGTCTTCCAACACCAAAATATTTTCGTCATTTAGGTCTTCTTGAGTTATTGCTGTGGTAGTACTCAAATGGTGATAGGAAGGAATGTAGCCAACAAAAGGTTCGTAATAAATTGGGCGTTCTTCAATGCTGTCTAACTTGAGTGGTGTTGCAGCAATTCCAGCATCCAATTTACCTTCTTTTAAAAATAAAATGATATTGTCTGTGGTTAATTCTTGAATTTTTAAATTGACCTTTGGGTATTTTTTAGTGAAAGTATTCAAGAACATTGGCAGAAGGGTAGGCATGACTGTTGGAATAATTCCCAAATGAAATTTTCCACCAATAAATCCTTTTTCTTGTGCCACAATATCGTCCATGCGCTTTGCTTCAGCAATGATGTTTCGCGCTTGAACAAGAATCTGTTCACCTATTTTGGTAAGCCGTATCGGTTTTTTGGTACGATTGAATATTTTAACCCCCAATTCATCTTCGAGCTTTTGTATTTGCATGCTCAATGTTGGTTGTGTAACAAATGCTTTTTCGGCTGCAACTGTAAAGTTTCCTGCTTCTGCAACCGCTATCATGTAGGAGAGCTGAGTAAGAGTCATATTGATTATTCTTATACTTTATCAAATATAATAAAAATAAATGATATTACCTTAATTTTTAACAATTTCTATTTTCATCCGAATGTTGTCAATGGGGGCTTCACGCTCATCAACGGCCTGTGCGCATATAGCATCAACAACATCCATGCCTTTGATCACTTTTCCAAAGGGAGTATAGTTACCGTCTAAGTGGTATGCCCCTCCTTTTTGTTGAACAATAAAGAATTCATAGGGAGAAGCCAAACGATGTGGATTATCCATTTCACTGCTTGGCATTGAAACAATTCCACGCTCATGTTTCACACCTTTTTTGAGATCTGGAGGTAGTAAATACCGTCCAATTTCACGTCTTTTTTTTGAGGTATTGGGGTGGTCAGAATTTCCTCCTTGGATGACAAAATTGGGGACTACTCGATGAAAAAAGGTATCATTAAAATAGCCTAGTCGAGTGAGGTAAATAAAATTTGCCTTGTGATAGGGAGCCTCATCCAATAGTTCAATAAAAATTTCACCAAAGCGGGTGCTTATTTTCACTTGATTTGGGAGGTCATTTTGCTGGTAATCAAATAAAAAGGGGATGGCATTTTTTTCGTCTAAAAAAAGTGTTGGTTCTTGTAGCAAGAGCGATTCTCTTTTCTCTTTTTTGACATCAACTGTTTTTGTTGTTGTGACTATCTTTACTGTTGATTTCTTTTTCGGGGAAGTACAGCCTAGAACAAAAAATAATAGTAATATTAAGCTGAAGAAAGTTTTGTACTGCATTTGCCTATGAATTTTACCTCTTTATTGTTATCAAAAATAGAAGAAATTCCAACACTTGGACTAAAAGCACAACTTAAAATGGCTCCTCCACAGCGTTTTGGGACAATGAAAACGCTTTTAACTATTCCTGAGAATGTTCGATATGCAGCTGTAATGATGCTCTTGTATCCAATCGAAGGAGAATTGCATTTCTGCCTCATTCAACGCACCAACTATGCAGGTAAACATTCCGGACAAATAAGTTT
>CAJQKN010000134.1 GCA_905478905.1 uncultured Flavobacteriaceae bacterium
ACGAGCCAATAGATTCTCCCATATTTCTTTTTTTGGGTCAATATAGTGCTGCATTACAAGACCATTTTTTCAATTGGACAAACCAAAATATCTTCTGCACCTGCGGCTTTGAGTTGCTCAATCACCTCCCAAAAGTCGCCTGCATTGATGACAGAATGCAGAGAACTCCACCCTTCTTTAGCCAAGGGTAACACAGTAGGACTCTTGAGCACTGGTAATATTGCCGTAATTTCTTTAATTGCATGATTGGGGGCGTTCAACAAAATATAACGGGAGCGCTTGGCACGCAAAATGGCCTGAATTCGAAACTGTATGGTTTCGATCAAACTTTGCTGTGCTGCACTAATGGTTGATCCTTTTACCAAGACAGCCTCCGATTCGAGAATTTTCACCACCTCAGTTAGGTTGTTTTTAAACAGTGTGCTCCCGCTGGAAACAATATCCACAATCGCGTCTGCCAGTCCAATGCTTGGAGCAATTTCTACTGAGCCATTAATGATGTGCAGTTCGGCATTGAGCTTGTTCTCCGCCAAAAATTGTTTGACCGTATTGGGATAAGAAGTGGCAATTTTCTTTCCATTCAAGTCAGCCAGGCTATTGAAGCTGTCTCCCTTTGGAAGAGCAACGGATACCCTACATTTGGAAAACCCAAGGCGTTCGATTATTTCTAAGTCCTGCCCTTTTTCCACCAAGGTATTGCTTCCCAAAATGGCTAAGTCCACCACCCCATCGCGTAAATATTGCGGGATGTCTCCATTGCGGAGAAAAAAGACTTCTACCGGAAAATTGCGTGCCGCTGCCTTGAGTTGGTCTTTTCCGTTGTCAATGGCAATACCGCAACTCTTCAGGAGTGCGAGGGACTCGGTATTGAGTCGGCCAGATTTTTGAATTGCTATTCGAATCATTGTTTTTGTGTTATGCCTAGGCTACCAGCTCGTTTTTTAAACTAAAAAAACCCGCTTGAAGCTCAAACGGGTTACTAATATATGGACACTACATCCTTAGCTCTCGTTTGATCGAAAGGTAAGATGATGTGTATGTGTGTTATTTTTTCTCATTTACAGTGCAAATATAGCTTTTATTTAGAAAGGAGAAAAGTGGATATGAAAAAATTCAATCCTAGAATCTGTCCTCCTGAATAGGTTGCAGGATCAGCATGACAAGCTGCTGTCACCCTGAACTTGATTCAGGGTGAGTAAGACAGCTTTTTTATAGTATCTTAAAATTTCTAAAACGTGTAAAGAATCTATTGATTCCCCAAGATGATTGGCAGTCCACTTTCTCCACTCCCAATCACGATTACTTTTGAGTTGGGTGATTCAGATAATTTTATCGTGGCTTCAATTCCTTTCTCTTGAAGGATTTTATCCGTTAAAGAGGCACTAAGAATGCGGTTGGCTGCCGCTTTTCCTTCTGCATCAATACGTTGACGTTCTGCTTCTTGCGTAGCTTTTTCAATTCTAAACTCATATTCCAAGGCTTCTTGTTCCTGGTTCAATTTACGCTCAATAGCTTCTCGAATCGCAATAGGAAGAGTAACATCACGCACCAAAACTGCGTTTAATTGAACATATTGGTCTTCTACAACTTTACGTGTTTCCTCAAAGATTTCATTTTGAATGGCATCTCGCTTGGTAGAATACAATTGTTCGGGAGTATATCGTCCCACAACAGATCGAGCAACTGCACGAATTTGAGGGATGATAATGATATTGAGGTAATTCTCTCCTTTTGTTTTGTGTAATTTACCCAGATCTTTTATGGTGGGTTGGTATAAAACCGAGATATCTAGACTAATTTCCAAACCATTGGAAGAAAGTACTTGCATTTTACTTTCAAAGACTTCTTGTTGTTTTACGTTATAGATATACACCTTGTTCCAAGGGGCAATAATGTGAAATCCTTCACCTAAGGGAGGTTCATCGACAACAACTCCACCACCAAATGTTTTAAACAATACTCCCGCTTCACCATAGCCAATATTGATGGATGATTTAGAGATAAAAATAATTAAGATAAACCCTATTGCAAGGGCAGGTAATCCGATTTTTGGTAATTTTTGCATATGATTATTTTTAAGTTAACATTCCGCCATCTACATTCAGCACCTGTCCGGTGATGTAGCTGGATAAATCTGATCCCAAGAAAACGCATGCGTTAGCAATGTCCTCTGGGCTACCTCCCCGTTTTAGCGGGATGGCATTTCGCCAGCCTTGGACAACGTCCTCTGGCAGGCTTCCGGTCATTTCTGTTTCAATAAAGCCAGGCGCAATAACATTTGATCGAATATTGCGTGATCCTAATTCCAGGGCAATGGACTTCGAAAATCCAATGATACCGGCTTTTGAAGCAGCATAATTTGCTTGTCCAGCATTACCCTTGACCCCAACAACTGAACTCATGTGAATGAGCGATCCTTTGCGCTGCTTTAAAAAAGTTCGTTGTACAGCCTTGGTCATATTAAACACTGACTTTAAATTGACTTCAATGACTTTATCGAAGTCTTCTTCTCCCATACGCATCAACAAATTATCTTTGGTGATTCCAGCGTTGTTGATGAGGATGTCGATTCCTACAAAATCATTGAGCACATCTTCTACCAATTGTTGGGCCTGCTCAAAACTGGCTGCATTGCTTTGGTAGCCTTTTGCTTTAACTCCATAGTCCTTTAATTCAGTCTCTAAGGCATTTGCAGCTTCAACTGAACTACTGTAGGTAAAGGCAATGGCACAACCCTGTTGTGCGAAAACTTGTGCAATTCCTCGACCAATTCCTCTGCTGGCTCCGGTAATGATGGCTGTTTTTCCGTCTAATAATTTCATCTTGATAGAATTAAGCGAGTACTTCAGCAACTTTTTTCCCAATGGCCGCTGGTGAGTCCACAACGTGAATACCACATTCAGCCATGATGCGTTTTTTGGCCTGGGCTGTATCGTCGGAACCGCCAACAATGGCCCCTGCATGCCCCATGGTACGCCCAGCTGGAGCAGTTTCCCCTGCGATAAAACCTACCACAGGTTTTTTATTTCCAGAAGCTTTGACATAACGTGCTGCATCTGCTTCTAATTGTCCTCCAATTTCACCAATCATGACGATACATTCAGTTTCAGGATCGTTCATGAATAATTCAACGGCATCTTTAGTGGTGGTTCCAATGATTGGATCTCCTCCAATTCCAATGGCTGTTGTAATCCCATAGCCTTCACGTACCACTTGATCTGCTGCTTCATAGGTCAATGTTCCAGATTTGGAGATGATCCCAACATTCCCTTTCTTAAACACAAAGCCAGGCATGATACCTACTTTGGCTTCGCCCGGGGTAATTACTCCTGGACAATTTGGGCCAATTAAAGTACAAGCTCTGCTTTTAATGTAATTTGAAGCCTTTACCATATCGGCAACAGGAATTCCTTCAGTAATGGTAATGATTACTTTGATGCCTGCATCAGCTGCTTCCATTATGGCGTCGGCGGCAAATGCTGGGGGAACGAAAATTATGGTGGTATCAGCAGCTGCCTTTTCGACCGCTTCTGCAACGGTGTTAAATACAGGTCTGTCCAAATGGGTTTGCCCTCCTTTTCCTGGTGTTACACCACCGACAACATTTGTTCCATATTCAATCATTTGAGTAGCATGGAATGTACCTTCACTGCCTGTAAAACCTTGGACGATGATCTTGGAATCTTTGTTTACTAATACGCTCATTAAGTTAGTTTTATAATTGTTTGATTTATTCTTTGATGCGTTCTAGGTAGGTTCCTTTTTCAGAATCTACCTTAATTTTATCTCCTTCATTAATGAATAAAGGAACATTTATTTTTGCGCCAGTCTCTACGGTTGCAGGTTTAGTTGCATTGGTTGCAGTGTTCCCTTTCACTCCAGGTTCAGTATGTGTTACTTCTAAAATCACACTGGCGGGCATGTCAACAGATAAGGGCATTCCATCTTCGGTATTGATCGAAATAGAGACTATTTCTCCTTCTTTCATTAGTTCGGGGTTATCCAAAATGCTTTTGTCAATACTAATTTGATTGTAATCATCATTGTTCATGAAATGAAAGGCCTCTCCCTCGTTGTAAAGGAATTGAAATTTATTGGTTTCAACCCGAACATCTTCAATTTTATGTCCAGCAGAGAACGTATTGTCGATTACCTTTCCATTGGTTACACTTTTTAACTTGGTGCGAACAAAAGCAGGTCCTTTTCCCGGTTTTACATGTAAAAATTCAATGACTTTATAAATTCCATTATTGTATTTGATGCAAAGACCTTTGCGAATATCAGATGTAGATGCCATAATTAAGTTTAGTTTTTACGAAAGTAGCCTTTCATGATTCCTCTGTGAGAATTCTTGATGAAGTCGATGATTTCATCCCGCTCAGGACTCACTTCCATCTCAGCTTCAAGAATTTCTGTTGCTTGAGAGTTGTTGTAATTTTTTTGGTATAGAATACGGAAAATCGATTGTATTTCTCTAATTTTCTCTGTGGTAAAGCCTCTTCTTCTTAATCCTACGGAATTTACACCAACATAGGAAAGTGGTTCACGCGCTGCCTTTACATAAGGTGGAACATCTTTTCTAACCAAAGAACCTCCAGTAATGAAAGCATAATCTCCAATAGTACAAAATTGATGAATGGCTGTCATTCCTGCAAGGATAACATAGTTCCCAATGTTTACATGACCAGCCAAGGTACTGTTATTTGAAAATATACAGTGGTCGCCTACAATACAATCATGGGCAACATGACAATAGGCCATGATCAGACAATTATTTCCAATGACAGTTTTTTGACGTTCTATGGTCCCACGGTTAATTGTAACACATTCCCGAATGGTGGTATTATCGCCAATAATGGTTAGGGTTTCTTCCCCATTGTATTTTAAATCTTGTGGAGGAGCAGAAATGACCGAACCGGGAAAGATGGAGCAATTTTTACCGATTCTCGCTCCTTCCATTATGGTCACATTGGATCCAATCCAAGAACCATCTCCAATGACAACATCATTGTTTATGGTGGTAAAGGGTTCTATAACTACATTTTTGGCGATTTTAGCACCAGGATGTACGTATGCTAGTGGTTGGTTCATACCTTTTCTTTTCGAATAATTTGTGCCATCAATTCACCTTCGGTGGCAAGTTTTCCATTGACAAAGGTGTATCCTTTCATATGGCAAATACCTCTTCGGATGGGCGTAATAAGTTCTAATTTAAAAATGAGGTGATCTCCCGGATGAACAGGATGCTTGAACTTAACGTTATCAATTTTCATGAAAAACGTCAGGTAATTCTCTGGATCTGGTACAGTATTGAGAACCAACACTCCACCTACTTGCGCCATAGCTTCAATTTGAAGGACGCCCGGCATTACAGGTGCACCAGGAAAGTGTCCAGCAAAAAATGGTTCGTTCATGGTCACCCCTTTTGATCCAATCACATGATTTTCTGATAGTTCATGAATTTTATCGACTAATAAAAACGGAGGTCGGTGAGGAAGCATTTTCATGATTTGGGTAACATTCATCAATGGGGGAATGCTCAAGTCTACCGTGGGGACATTTAGTCTTTTTTCTTGCTTAATTATTTTTGACAGTTTCTTGGCAAACTCAACGTTGATTCTATGCCCAGGTTTGTGGGCAATTACCTTGCCGCGAATTCTTTGTCCAATTAGCGCTAGATCACCAATTATATCAAGTAGTTTATGTCGAGCAGCTTCGTTTGGATGGTGCAAGGATAGGTTGTCCAAGACCCCATTTGGACGAACTGAAATTTCTTTTTTATTAAAGGCTTTTTTCAAACGCTCCATGGTTTCAGGAGACAAGGGTTTGTCTACATATACAATGGCATTGTTTAAGTCACCACCTTGAATTAAACCATTTTCTAAAAGGGCTTCCAATTCATGCAAAAAACTGAAGGTTCTGGAAGAAGCAATGTCACTTTCATAATCAGACAAACGCTCTAGTGTCGCATTTTGCGTTCCAAGGACTTTGGTTCCAAAATCAACCATGGTCGTTATTTGATAAGAGTCAGAGGGAATTATAGTCATTTCACTACCAGACTCATCATCTTTAAAATGAATAACTTCTTTTACAATATATTCATCTCTCTGCTCATCAAGTTCCTTGATGCCCGCTTCTTTTAACGCCTTGACAAATTGAATTGAAGAACCATCCATGATGGGGGGTTCTGGAGCATCCAAATAAATGTAACAGTTGTCAATTTCTAAACCAACTAATGCAGATAAAACGTGCTCAGAAGTGTGAATCTTAACACCATTTTTATCGAGGTTAGTACCTCTTTGGGTGTCGTTAACCCATTGAACATCTGCCTCAACTTCGGGTTGCCCATCTAAATCAAAACGAACAAAACAATAGCCAGTATTGGCAGGAGCAGGAACAAATTTTAAGGTGACGTTTTTGCCAGTATGTAAACCAACGCCGTCTAGGCTCACCTCTTTATCAATTGTAGTTTGTAGGCTTTTCATGTATGTTTTTTTTCTAAAGATTCTAAACGCTTGACAATGGATGGAAAACGTTTAAAATAAATGTAAGATTTTATATAATCGTTGTAACTAAAGGCTGGTGTTCCGTAAAGCGTCTTTTTATCCTCAATACTACTTGTCACTCCAGACTGTCCTTGAATACTAACGTTATCACCAATTTTCAAATGACCCACAATCCCAACTTGTCCACCAATAATACAGTTTTTACCAATTTTAGTTGAACCAGCAATACCCGTTTGAGCAGCAATAACGGTGTGCTCACCAACTTCAACATTATGAGCAATTTGTATTTGGTTATCAAGTTTTACACCTTTTCCGATTTTGGTGGCGCCAAGGGTAGCACGATCTATGGTTGAATTTGCTCCTATGTCGACATGGTCAGCAATAATAACAGTCCCTGTTTGGGGTATTTTCTTGTATGATCCATCTTCTTTTGGGGCAAAACCAAAGCCATCGGACCCAATAACACAGCCACTGTGGATTACACAAAATGAACCCATTTGAGTATCCGAATGAATGATTGAGTTTGGATGAATCACAGAATCATCTCCTATAACTACATTGTCTTCAATAATGACATGTGAATGGACAGTAACATTTTTACCTATAGTAACATTCTCTCCAATAATTGAATAATGACCAATATATGAGGTCTTTGCTATGCTTGTTCCATTGCCAATGATTGCTGTTTTCTCAATACCTGCTTTTGCTTTTTGCTGGCTGTTGTAATATTCTAAAAGGGTGGTAAATGCCTGATAAGCATCGGGTACCCTAATCAATGTCGGTGTCAATGCCTTTTCAGGTTTAAAATCTTTATTCACAATAACCAAAGAGGCGTTGGTAGAATAAATATGCTGCGTATATTTAGGGTTAGCTAGAAAGGTTAACGATCCATGTGTTCCTTCCTCAATTTTTGATAATTGGGTAACCTCCAAAGCAGCATCACCATCTACTGTACCATTGAGAATTGTTGCGATCTGTCCAGCCGTAAATTTCATTAGTGCAAAAGTATAAAAATTAAGGAACTATTTGGATTTTGGATAGCAGAGATAATGCTTTATTTCTGTTGTTGAGAAGGTTTTTCCGTCAAAAAGAGAAGAAAAGTCTTCTAAAGTGTTAACAACCCCCTTTTTAGTCAGCACTTTAATTGGGTTTTTGCCCGAGTATACTTTACAAGAAACTTGATTAGAAAAAACAAAATTAGCGACATACTCTTCTGAAAAACCAGCGGCAAAGAGTTTTTGCTTTCTCTTTTCAATTTGATCAATATCAAAGGGTTCCTTTTGGTATTTCATTTTCATCAAGTCTCTATTTATTAGCCTTTTTGAAAAAGAAGCTAATATACCATCCGAATGATACTGCCATTGTTTCAAAGCTGTATAAATATCGGTATCGTCTAAATGGCTAAATTTCTCAAGAACTGAAAGTTGCTTTGGATTCAATTCGTCTTGCGAAATAAAATACATCAAATCATTTGTCATTGGCACCTCGATTCCACGGGCAACAAGTGCTCGCACATATTGCATGGTATTACTCAATAAGAGTTCAGCAACAAGGCCTGTTTTATGCAAATAAACCTGCCAGTACATTAGACGTCTTGCCATGATGAATTTTTCAATGGAAAAAAGTCCATTTTCCTCAACCACAACTTGATCGTCAACAACGTTTAACATTTCAATAATCCGGGAGCTATTGATATTACCCTCGGTTGCACCTGTATAAAAGCTATCCCGCTTTAAATAATCTAAACGGTCAATGTCGAGTTGGCTAGACACCAATTGGTGCATGAATTTTCGGGGGTATTTATCCGCATAAATAGCAATGGCCAAAGATAATTTCCCCTCAAACTCCTCGTCGAGCAACTCCATAAAGCCCAAAGAAAGGCTTTCATGATTCACCCCTAAAAAGATTGTTTTTTCTATAGCATGCGAGAATGGACCATGTCCAGTGTCATGCAATAAAATTGCCACAGCCAAAGCTTCCTTTTCTTCATTTGAAATAGCTATCTGCTTTCGTTGTAAGGTTTCTACTGTTTTATTCATCAAGTGCATTGCTCCAAGGGCATGCTCAAAACGGCTGTGCCTTGCGCCAGGATAAACTAAAGAAGAAAGTCCCATTTGCGATATTCTTCGCAATCGCTGAAAATAAGGGTGTTCCAATAAATCAAAAACTAATTTCGATTCTACTCTAATAAATCCGTAAATTGGATCGTTTAATACAGGGAGTTTGTTCGCTTTCAAAAAGTGGATTTTCAACAAATATAAAGAATATGCAACCAATCCAAATCTTATGGGTAGACGATGAAGTCGATTTACTCAAACCGCATTTTATTTTCCTTGAAGCAAAAGGTTATCAAGCCCATGCCTGCACCAACGGTCAAGAAGCGATTGAGTTGGTCAATACACAGCATTATGATGTGGTTCTATTGGATGAAAATATGCCTGGACTTAACGGTCTCGAAACCCTTTCCATCCTTAAAACACAACACCCAAACCTTCCGGTGATAATGGTCACCAAAAATGAGGAGGAGCATATTATGGAAGATGCTATTGGATCAAAAATATCTGACTATCTCATTAAACCCGTAAAACCCAGCCAGGTACTCTTATCCCTCAAAAAGATTTTAAATCACGAAAGTTTAATTTCTGAGAAAACAACCCATAATTATCAAAAAGAATTTCAGAAGATTAGTCTTGAGCTAATGGACATTAACACCCATAAAGAATGGGCAACTTTCTATAAAAAGTTAGTTTTTTGGGAATTGGAATTGCAAGAACTTGACGATTCCGATATGATGGAAATTTTTGAAAATCAATTGAAGGAAGCCAATGCGCTCTTTGGCAAATTCATTGAAAAAAATTATACAGAATGGCTCAATTCCCCAGAATCTGCACCAATATTATCGCATCGCTTATTCAAAGAAAAAATACAGACAAAATTAAACGGGAAGTCCCCTACTTTGCTTTTGGTTATTGACAATCTTCGTTGGGATCAATGGAAAACAATTGAGCCTATTTTATCAAAATACTACCAAAAGAAAGAAGAGGATATGTATTATAGCCTCTTACCAACAGCAACACAATATGCACGAAATGCATTGTTTGCGGGTTTAATGCCCAATGAAATTAAGCAGCAATATCCACAGTATTGGAAAGATGACACAGATGAGGGCGGGAAAAATCTTTTTGAGGAAGAACTCCTTCTAAAGCAATTAGAACGACTCAACATTAAGGGGAAATTTAGTTATAAAAAAATTACACAACTCAAAGCTGCCAAGTTGCTTGCTGAGCAAATGAACAATCATAAGGAAGACACTTTATTAACGATTGTCTATAATTTTGTAGACATGATTTCTCACGCAAAATCTGAAATGGAAATCATCAAAGAGTTAGCCTCAGACGACAAAGGTTATCGTTCCTTAACAGAAAGTTGGTTTAAGAATTCACCATTGCTAGATATAATTCAAGCTTCACAACGACTTGGGTTTAATCTAATTGTCACAACAGACCATGGGACCATAAATGTTAGAAATCCTGTTGAGGTCGTGGGTGACAAAGAATCTAGCTTGAATTTGCGTTATAAAACAGGAAGAAGCCTTAAGTATCCCCCAAAAAAAGTAATGGTTGCCGCTGATCCTGAAGATTTTAAACTTCCTCGATTAGGTTTAAACAGTGAGTTTATTTTTGCAAAAGAAGCCAATTATTTTGTTTACCCTAAGAGCTATCATCACTATGCAGCCTTATTTCAAAACACCTATCAACATGGGGGCATTTCTTTGGAAGAAATACTAATTCCTTTTGTATTTTTGACTCCAAAATAATTCAGGTGACAAGATCATATGCATTGGGAGAAATAGAGACCGTTGTAAAGGAAATACTTCCCTTACTAAAGTCAAGTGTTATTTGTTTTAAGGGGGAAATGGGCGCAGGAAAAACCACCTTAATTCAATCCCTATGCGCTGCTTTATCGGTTGAAGATGTGGTGTCAAGTCCAACGTTCTCTTTGATCAATGAGTACCAAAACAAGGCTGGAAAGAGTATCTATCACTTTGATTTTTATCGTATTGAATCAGAAGAAGAAGCCCTTGATTTTGGTGCGGAAGAATACCTTTATTCGGGAAATTTTTGCCTTATTGAATGGGCAGAAAACATTGCTTCCCTCTTACCCGAGGACCATCAAAAAATTGAGCTCGAAAAGACAGGTACACTCACAAGAAAACTAACACTAAAATAATACTATGGAATTTCTGCATCGCTTAGGCTACTATTTAGGAGGATTTTCCGTTGGTCTAGTCCTATTGTTCTTTATTTTTAATGGCAAACGCACCCAATGTCATTACGGCCCAGAGGCAAGAGTTTTGGATAATCTATCTGAAAAAAATTGGGTGATAAAACCTTCTACAACGGCCCCAATTCAGCTAGACAGCCTCCAAATTCAAGGTCTTCTAAAAACTGCTGATGTAGACTTTGGCGCAAGCAATTCTTCGCTCGATAGCTGTAAGGTCTATGTGCTAAATAGTTATTTAGAAAAGCGTCCAGTACAATTGACCGTTGAAAATTGCGCCCGCAAGGTGAAGCTCACTGCATTTTCATTTAAAGACTAATTTAATTTTCGTCTTTTTCGTTCCTTTTGAATTAATTCAAGTTCTCGAACAGTTTGCCCTTCTACCGAAGTGTTTTCTTCGGCACGGCGAATCAAGTAGGGCAACACATCTTTTACTGGGCCAAATGGCAAGTATTTCGATACCTTAAATCCTGCTTTGGCAAGATTAAAACTGATATGGTCGCTCATTCCATACAATTGACCGAACCAAATATGCGGATGATCCTTAGCAATTTTTCGCTTTGCCAATTCGTCCATTATAGCATAAGTACTTTCTTCATTATGACTTCCAAAATAAAGTGAAAAATGATCAAGGTTATCAAGCATATACCTCCAAGCAGCATCGAAGTTTTCATCTGTATCCTTTTTTGAGGAACAAATTGGATTGGGATAATTCAACTGTTTTGCCCGTTCTGCTTCTTTTTCCATGTAAGCACCTCGCACAAGCTTGATTCCTGCAATAAAGTTTTGTTCTTTCGCTTTTTCTCCTAAATAGTGTAAATAGTTTAGTTTATCTTTTATGTATAGCTGGGCTGTGGTGTGAATTAAAGCCTCTTTTTTGTTGTAAATAGACATCATCTCCTCCACTAAAAGATTAATGGCAGGTTGCAACCAGCTCTCTTCTGCGTCTACCAATAGCTTCATATTGTGCTGTTGAGCTACATCGCAACAGCGAATAAAACGATTGCGAATTCTTTCCCAAGCCTCTTCTTCTGCCTGAGTCAATTCTTCTTGTTTACTTTTCTTAATGTACAATTCTGGATGGCCGAAACCAGTGGGTTTAAAAACCGTAAAAGGGATATTTTCAGAGGTAGCTGAAAGCTTTATGGTTGCAATAATATTTGTCAAACAATCATCCAAGCTTATTTCCGCTTTAGCTCCCTCTACAGAATAGTCCAGTACAGCATACACGTTTTGCTTCGCAAGTAGATTGACGACTTTAACCGATTCTTCAGCGCTCGTTCCGCTACAAAAATGATCAAAAACAGTTGCTCTTATAAGACCCTCAACGGGTAAATGCGATTTCAACGCAAACTGAGCAATATTCGTTCCAATACGAACCAGTGGTTGATTGGCAATTAGACGAAATAAAAAATAAGCACGCTCAAGATCGGCGTCTGTTTTGGAAGCGAAAGCCACTTCAGTATTTTCGAATAACTTCATGTAAAGTTTTCGGTAAAAGTCGAGAAAAAAATTGGAGAAAAAAAAGCAGTTCTTTGAAAAAAGAACTGCCCCTTTATAAATAAATATAGTTTTGTATATTTATTTGAGGCATTACAAACATACAATACTTTTTCTGAATTAAAAGGTGTAAATTTGTTAAAATTTATGGAAGTTTTAAAAGCACACAATCACAGTATATTTTTTGCAAATGGATCTTTTGATTTTTTCTCTGATTTAATTGAGAAAAACAACTATTCCTCCACCTTTGTTTTGGTTGATACCAATACCGAAGCGCACTGTTTACCTCATTTTCTTGCGAATTATCCTCTACCCCAAAAGCTTGAAGTTATATCAATTGATGCGGGAGAGGAACACAAACATATCGAAAGCTGTCTTGGTGTTTGGGAGGCTTTATCAGAATTAGGGGCCGATCGAAAAAGTTTACTCATCAATTTGGGCGGTGGTGTGGTGACAGATTTAGGCGGTTTTGTGGCGTCAACATTTAAACGAGGAATCGATTTTATCAATGTTCCCACCTCCCTACTTGCCATGGTTGACGCTTCGGTTGGTGGAAAAACTGGCGTAGATCTGGGACCTTTGAAAAATCAAGTAGGCGTCATCATTAATCCTCAGGGAGTTATCATTGATCCTTTATTTTTGGACAGTCTTCCAGCAAACGAGTACCGCAGTGGCTATGCCGAAATGCTAAAACACGGTCTGATACAAGACCCTGTATACTGGAAGAAGCTCGCCAACTATAGTACAATTAATACCGAGGATATCGCACAATACATCAAGCATTCGGTGGGAATTAAACTTAAGGTAGTTACAGAAGACCCAACGGAGCAGTCTTTGCGGAAAATCTTGAATTTTGGACACACTTTGGGACACGCCATAGAATCCTATTTTTTGACTGAAGAGGACAAAGCAACCTTGCTGCACGGTGAAGCGATCGCTATTGGAATGATTCTTGAAGCCTTTCTTTCTCGAGAATTACTTGGAATGCCTTCGCATGAGTGTGAAGAAATCAAAACGGTCTTTAATGCTATCTATCCCAAGGTATATTTTGAACAAGATGACTGGGTGGCCATTAATAAATTATTGGTGTTTGACAAAAAGAACAGCCATGGAAAAGTAAAGTTTGCACTGCTTAAAGCTATTGGTGAACCCCAATGGGATATTGAGGTTACCACTGCTTTACTTAGTTCTGCTTTTGCCTACTATCAAGAAGCCTAAGCCGAGTTTCTACTTGCGTTTATATTTCCAAACAAAGATCGGGTAACAAGTTTTTCATAGACCAATCTACTTTCCTCATCCAAATCGCCGGCTTTCAAAAGTTCTTGAATTTTCATTAAACCATATTGCTGTATGGTAAGCAAAGGCAATACAATTTCTTCCCGTAAATCAATTGATTTTTTTCCAGCTGGTTGGTCCTCCATCAAGGTCTCAAATCCTGTCAACTTCAACAATAAGCGCTTGCTCAATAGGTATTCATCGTAGATGATGGACCAAAAGGCTCCATATACTGGATCCTTTTCCATATAAGCCGTCAAACCAAAGAAAGATTTTGAAAGGCTCATCATACTATTAGCAACCAAGGTTTTGAAGAAGGGAGAGTTATGGTATAAGGCAACTACTTTATCAAATTCGCCTGCATCTTCATAATGTTTCAAGGAGGTCCCTACGCCAAAGAAACCTGGAACATTCTGCTTGGACTGGCTCCATGAACCCACAAATGGGATTGCACGCAGGTCTGAGAAGTTAAGTCCTTCGGCATTTCCTCGCTTAGAAGGGCGACTACCTATATTTGTCTTGGCATAAAACTTTAGCGTACTCATGTGTTCGATATAGGGAACAAATTGTGGATGGCTCTTAAATGCCTTATACTTTTCATAACTTAAAGCGGCCAATTGTTCTAGGGTGGCTCGATCAGAGTCACTCAAGGATATTCTTCTACCCTCAAGAACCTGGTTCTGTATTCCCGAACTCAACAATTGTTCTAAGTTAAACTGACTCGAGTCTTGGGTTCCAAAATTAGAACTAATGGTTTGCCCCTGGATCGTAATTTGAATATCATTGGCACTGATTTTTTCTCCTAGCGAAGCATAAAACTGATGCGTATTTCCTCCTCCACGTGCTGGTGGGCCCCCTCTTCCATCGAAAAAGGCAACTTCAATGCCAAAAGATTTTGAAACTTCTGAAAGCATTTCCTTTGCCTTATAGATACTCCAATTGGCCATGATATAACCTCCATCTTTGGTACCGTCAGAAAAACCTAGCATAATTGTTTGCTTGTTTTTTCGCTTCTCAAGATGAACTCTATAAGCTTGGTTTGAGTACAATTCCTGCATGATTTGCTCAGCCGCCAACAAATCGTCTACTGTTTCGAATAAGGGGATAATATCAACTGTGGGCTCATTCCAATCGCATAAACGATGCATAGCAAACAACTGAAGTATACTTTCCAAGCTTCCGCAATTTGAAATGATATAACGGTTGCAACTTCGCTCGCCATTCATTGCTTGAATTTCCTTCATTGCATAGATAGAACCTAGGGTATGCATTGTCAATTCATCCGCAAAAATATTGGCCGGCACATTTCCTTTTAAGCTTGGTAAAACTTGAATTCGCTCTTCAATCGGCAATGCTGAGTAATTTGCTGGGAGGTTTTCAACATATTGCTGAATATTGGGATGCGAAATAATTGTATCAAATACATTTTGATGCACACGTGAATCTTGACGAATGTCCAAGGAGGCAAAATGATAACCAAACAGCTTTACCTTATTGTACAAATCATTTATTTCATTGACATAAATGCTGTTGTGCTTCTCAATTAAAATGGTCTTAATCGCTTTTAATTCGGCAATCAAAAACGAAAGGCTTATTTTCTCTCCTTGCTCTGGATACAATAGTGTACTGTACATTCCCTCCTCAAGGAAAGCGATTCTTTCGTCTACTTCATCAAAAGTAATTTTTCGTTTTAAACGACGTAAGTCTCTGTAGTAATTACGTTGGATGGAATAGCGCAATCTATTGGCTGTTTGTAATGATATTTCTGGTGTTACAAAGGGGTTTCCATCTCTGTCACCTCCCGGCCAAAAACCAAAGTTAAACAAGGTGTTTTCAATTTCCTCATCTTCAAGAATATGTCGTTGAATATAACCATAGATTAGGCTAGCTGAATGATAGAAGACATTTTCCAAAAACCACAATAAGCTCACAGCCTCGTCAAATGGGGAGGGTTTTGCCTTGTTGAAAAAACGGGTTTTCCCCAATTGCATTAGCAATTCTTTTATCTGTTCAAGGTTATCCTGTTTGATGGCAATCGAAAGGTCATTGATGATTCCCAATACAGATCCTGGATAAAATTGTGTAGGATGCGCTGTTAAAACAATGCGAACATTGAAACGGTTTAAATATTCCTTGAGCTCCTCTGTCTTCCCTCTTCCAAAGGTTTCTTCTTTGATATAGCGGATTGTTCCTCTGCCATGCATATTATTAACTTCTGCAAAAGCAGCGTCTTCAATTGCATCAAAAAGAACGACTTGTCGCTCGATATATTGAATAAAGCCAAAGAGTAGGTTCTGGATTTCTTTTTCACTCAACTCATTTCCATAAACAGAAATAAATCCTTCAATAATTTCAAGAGGAGATTTTTTTTGCTCAAATCCTTTTTTACAATAATCTGAAAACAAGGGCAAGTACAATGAAGTTTGCGCAATACTGTCAAAAGGTAGGGTTAAAAAAAGGCTATTATAGATTTCAAACTTTGATAAAACGTTATCATTGAAGCGTTCTAACTTTGTTTTGCGGGCCATATAAGTTTTTTAAATAATTATAATTCGTTGAATATACTGTGCATTAGACGTTTTTTATCATTGATGCTTTCTTCTAGGGAAATCATGGTTTCGGTGCGAGAAATACCAGGGATATCGTCAATCATGAAAATCAATTCCTTGGCATGCATAGTGTCGCGAGCACGAACCTTGCAGTAAATATTAAATTTTCCTGTAGTAATATGAGCAACCGTTATATTTGGAATTGCTTCTAGGTCTTTCAACACCTGTTGAGTAGCATTGTTTTTTTCAAGAAAAATGCCAATATAGGCAATGAACGAATAGCCCAATTTCTCATAATCCAGATTCAGCGATGAACCCTTAATGATGCCAGCCTCTTCCATTTTCTTAACGCGAACATGTACTGTACCAGCAGAAATTAATAAACGCTTGGAAATATCAGTAAAGGGTACTCGAGTATTGTCAATTAGAATATCCAATATTTGATGATCTATGTCATCCAGCTTAATTTTACTCATAGCTTAGTGAATTATAGTATTTATTGTACATACTGGCAAAAATAAGCTATTTCATTAAAATTATAGCAATAAATTTAGCATTACAATGATTTTATCTGAGGATTCGTTAATATCAATCGGATTTTTATCATTTTTATGCATGAGATTTACAACAGTCAAACCTTTCCAATCTTCTTGACTCCCAACATATTCGGGTATAAAACAGACTTTTCCATCTTCTAGTTTTTCCGCGTATTGCACAAAAAGGGATGATTTTGTTAATTCTTTATTATTTACAATTGTAACGTTCTTGTATTCAATGTCTCTGAGGTGATTGAAGTTTTCTGGGATGGCATGGTAATCTTCAGTCGAAAATCGCATAAATCCCTTTGAATCAATAGATTGAAGTACATTGACTAAGGCCGTCTGAATAAGCTCTCTGCTTCGAAGTCTATTGTAATCGTTTGGAAAATGCCCTGCTTCAAAGAGCAAAGTAGGTGTACCTTTTGCGGTGAAATAATCCCCAACACAATTCAGGTTAAAGCTATCGTCATAGCGACCTATGCCCCATTCTTCTGAAACAACAAATGGTTCTACCAAAGCTGCAATTAATTGCATTGCACGCTCCCTAGCAGGTGTAATCGATCGACTCTCATCGGCCGAAGGAGCTAGAAATGACAGTGTAGCTGGCTTAGAAGTGTTGCCCGCAGCAAAAATGGTGCGTTGACCATGTAGGTTTAAGCAATAATCTGGTGCAAATGATTCATACTGCTGCATAAGTAATTGTGTCTCACCCTGAGTTTGGTCAAGGGCATCTCTATTGAGGTCAACATTATTGGCATTTAATCGTGTGTAGCGCAATGCGCCATCAGGGTTTAGCTGAAATATGATACGAAGGCAAATTCCCTCTTTAAGCCTAATTCCTTCGGCTGTCGTCTCTAAATAAACCAAGAGATCCAGTAAGGCCTTGGTAGTTGTAGTCTCGTTTCCATGCATTTGCGACCAAGCGAGCACTTTCTTTCTTCCAGTTCCAATGGTTAGGCCATAGATGGGTCTACCTTCCTCAGACCTTCCAATTTGATCGAGAAGCAATCCAAGTTTCAATCCCTTAAAAGCATCTAGAAATGAATCAGAAGGAAAATAACGATTGTTGTTTACAGCTTTCATATTACAAAAGTAAACTATCGATTGTTGCTATTTGTAAACAATAATATGTTACAAATGTATCTTTAAAAACGATTCATTTGTTTATCAATGTAACTTATTTTGCTATATTCGCACTATTTTAATTATAAAATGCTATTAATGATTACTTTATGACTATAAATTGAAGTGAAGATTCATCTATATTGTGTGATTATAGCCTTTAATATTATTAAATAAATTCATATATTGCCATAAATAATCAATTTGGTTACAATGTTAAACGTAGATGAAATTGTACATCGTATACAAACCATTATAAAGGAAAATGAGCTGAGTGCCTCGTCTTTTGCTGATCGAATTGGTGTGCAGCGCTCTAGCATTTCCCACATTCTTTCTGGACGAAATAAACCTAGTTTAGATTTTTTAGCGAAAATTGAAGCTAGCTTTGAGGAAGTAAGTTTTTCATGGTTATTAAAAGGAGAAGGGAATGCAGATATTAGTTCACCCACTGCTCCTACTCCAATGGAAACGCCCACATTGGTTGAGAATGAAATTATTCCAACGCCAAAGCAAATGATTTCAGTCAAAAATGAAGAGCTGATTAAAATTGTCCATTATTATGCTGATGGAAGTTTTGAAGCTTATACCAAAAGGTAGTATTTTTACAAAAAAAGATGGGAAGACTTGCCTTAATTATTATAGGATTTACATTGTTTTTGAGTTGCTACTCTGTGGAACGCAATTGCGAAGAATTTCATCGTGGAACTTTTCAATTTAAGCAGATCATAGGCAATCAGTTACAAACTTCCACCTTTCTTCGCTCTGAAAATTTAGAAATAGAATATTTCAATGAAAAAATTGATTCTGCTCGTATACGGTGGATCAATCCCTGTGAATGTGTCTTGACCAAATTAAACCCAATATCAAATCAAGACAAGCGCCCCATTAGCATTAAGATACTTACCACTAATGAAGATGAATATGTTTTTGAATATACTTTGGTTGGAGATCAAAAGAACAAGCAACGTGGTACGATTGTTAAACTAAGTGATGAACTAATTACCCCTTAAAAATCTAATTTTGTCTGAGGCTCTTCACCCTCAGAGACATCTTCTGGATCATTCACATCAAGTTCTTCTACTATTGTGGGTTCTTCTACCTCATAGGGTAAGCTATCTTTTAAAACAACCGATTTGATTTTTGTAGTGCTCAATTGATTCCCTAAAGCCTTGAACCCTTTAATAGCGATAAACTCTTCAACATTGATCTCTTTTACGGGTAATTCGTCTCCACCTCTA
>CAJQKN010000135.1 GCA_905478905.1 uncultured Flavobacteriaceae bacterium
TCTATCAAAGCAAAATAGCCTTGATGCTCAAAACCACCTGCCACTGCTGGATTAATGGAAGCAAAAATGTTAAAACCTGTATTAGCTAAAGCATAAATTGTTTCTTTCTCGCCTGTTAAAAAATTCCAAGTTGATGATTTGTCTACATAGCCTTCAGCATACTTTTTTAGGGTTGAAGGGGTATCATGTTCGGGATCTATGGTAAATGATGCTATGCCAAAATCTGAACGTTCACCAAATTGGTCGTAAAGGATCTTCATGTTTTTATTCATGATGGGGCAAATAGAAGGACAACGGCTAAAAAAAAACTCTACAACATATACTTTCCCAAGGTAGTCTTCATTAGAAATATATAAGCTATCTTGATTTAACATTAGGAAATCGGGTACCTTTTTGGCTTCTCCATTTAAGCGAATAAAATCCAAGGAAGTATGTCCAGGTTTTACTGAACGATTACTTGTAATGGTTTGGTTCTCTGCTAGGCGATTGATTATTTTGGGTATAAAAAGGTAACCAAATATACCTAGTACAACTACAAGACCAATAGAGGTATTCTTTTTCATGCCACAAAATTAATGAATTTGAAACTGCTGGAGAACTTAGAATGCTTATTTCGAACGATTGCTGTTGTTCTTTTTAAGTGCTAAACGATATTCCGCCAATATAACCTTGACATCGTCTGTCATTTTTTTGTTTAACTCAGCCACCGATGAACTGTTATACCCATAAAGCGTTCCTACTTCTTCATCATCGTCTCTTCCACGTAACTTCTTGGCTCTGTCAACAATGAATACAGTAGATGTGCTCTTATTTTCGTTTAATTTTATATCGGTATTGAAGCTTTCATATAGAAGCTGAATTTCTTCTTTGGAACCAAAAATAAATTTCCATTTAGAGAGATCGGTTGCGGCACCGGCTTGTAATTCTAGTAAAACTTGCTTGATCATTTCTTCTTGACCGTTTTCTACAACCATGACAAATTGAAAGTCGACAAATTGATAAAAACGCTTGTAAATTTTTTGATTCAGATTGAAAGCATCTGCTTTTCGCACAACCAAATCACTTCCCCAAAAACCGACAATAGAAATCTTATTTTCAAACTGAATGGGATCTCCACTTAGCCTAGACCAGGCTGAAATTTCATTAACTTCTTCGGTAAGAATGGGGAGACGAGCAAAGTTGTTAATCCCAGAAGCAAAAAATAAATAAATAACCAGAGGAAACACAAATAGGATTCCCAAAACCAAAAATTTCTTAAAAGCTTCTTTCTTAATGGACATGGATTAAAAGTTCCAGCTCATAAAGCCAGAGTTCATTACCTCAAAGATGTAATCTGCTTCAACTAAAAGAATGAATGCTAGATAAGGAATTAAGATGACCAAGGGAAGTACAATTGATCCTTTTAAGGATCCTTTTTCATCGCGAATGTGCATAAAATCCCATGCAATATAATAGGCTTTGACAATGGTTAAAATAATGAAGATCCAATTCAAGATTTTCATTCCCAAAAACATACCCATAAGGCTTTCGGGTTTAATGATCCCTAGAGCTACTTCTACAGTTGTTACGATCGATAAAAAGATGAGAACACCCCAAATCTTTTGTACATTGGATTTGAATTTTACTAGTCCTCTAAAAATGGCTAATTTTTGTTCTGCGTGTGCCATGTGTGCTGTGATTTATTGTTATACCAAATAGAAAAAGGTGAATACAAAGACCCATACTAGATCGACAAAGTGCCAATATAGCCCCACTTTTTCAACCATTTCATAATGCCCTCTTTCTTCATAAGTGCCGCGAATAACGTTGAAAAAAATAATGATATTTATTACCACTCCAGAAAATACGTGGAAACCGTGAAAGCCAGTGATGAAGAAAAAGAAATCGGCAAACAAGCGGTTGCCATATTCGTTATGGATCAAATTTGCTCCTTCAACGACATCAACTGCGTCATTTATTTTAACCAAAGATTGCTCACGGGACAAGACGATTTTCTGCCCTTTTTCGTTTAATTTTTCACCTCTAATGACCAAGTTTTCATTGGCTACAAAACCAGCTTTAACCTCGTCGAGAGAATAGGTTGGTAATGAAGACTCTCCTACAAACCAAATCCCATTACTGCTTTCATGGGTTGCTCTGTCACTTGCAATTGAAGCGGCAAAAGCTTCTAGAGCTACACGCTTTCCAGTATCTCCATCAACAAATTGAAGGATTTGGCCACCACGTGTTTCTAGTGCTCCGTATTCGCCTTTGATAAAGTTTTTCCATTCCCAAGCCTGTGACCCAACGAATATGGCTCCACCAATAATGGTAAGCAACATATAAAAAGTCACTTTAGCTTTGTTCATATGATGTCCTGCATCGACGGCCAAAACCATGGTTACAGAAGAAAAAATCAAAATAAAAGTCATCAATGCTACATAGTACATTGGTGCATCTATACCGTGTAAAAAGGGAAAGTGAGTAAACACTTCATCGGCAATGGGCCAAGAATCGATATTCTTGAAGCGAGAAAAACCGTAGGCTACTAGAAATCCCGTAAATGTTAATGCGTCAGAGACGATGAAAAACCACATCATCATCTTTCCATAACTCGCGTTTAAGGGTTTGTTCCCTCCGCCCCATACATTGGTCTCTTCACTGGGGTTGGTTGCTGCTACTTCCATAAAAAATGTCAAATTTTAATGGTACAAATTTAATTTTTTTTACTGATAAATTGTAACAAAGAGGAACAAATATAGCCACAGAAAGTCAAGGAAATGCCAGAACAATTCTGCCAGTTCTACCCCAAGTGTTTTTTCGGGAGAATATTGGTTTCTGTAGGCGTTCACCAAAACTACTGTTAAAACAACAAGTCCTCCAGCCACGTGAGCTAAGTGCAGAAGTACCAAAACGTATAAAAATGAGGTAGTGATTGAACTTTCCGCGCCAGTAAAATAGTAGCCAGAGGCAATTATTTCATTGAAGCCTTGAAATTGTAGGTTGACAAATGCGAGAGTTAATGCGAGAGTAACCCACAGCATTCCTTTGAATTGAGCGAGCTTATTTTCCTTTAAGCTTCGCTTAGCAAAGAAAAATGTTAGGCTGCTCACCAATATGATTATCGTGCTATAATTGAATACTTGCGGGAGCACAAAACCTTCTAACCAATCGGCTCGGGAACTACTTACCACGTAGGCACTTGTTAAACCTGCAAAGGTCATCGACATACTGATCATTCCAAACCACAGCATCATCTTCTTGGTTCGACTATTTCTATTATCCATATACTAAAAATTTATCCATCACATATATTATTTGCACAGCACTGATATAGATCACACTGCTTAACATTAATCTTCTTGCGGCTTTATTGTCTTTTTTCAACATTAGATCTGTAGCAAAATACAACATAAATATTCCAACCAAAGCAACTGCAATAGCTCCATAAATACTCAACTGCAATGCACCCGTATAGTGTGTAAAAGGCAGCAAAGAAATCAAGAGCATCCAAAGTGTGTACACAATTATTTGAAAAGCGGTTCCTTGATCTTTGGCACCTGTGGGAAGCATTTTAAAACCTGCTTTTTTATAATCATCATCGAGCATCCAACCAATGGCCCAAAAATGAGGAAATTGCCAAAAGAACTGCAGCATAAACAAAACACCTGGCTCTACACCAAACTGATTGGTATAAGCAACCCAGCCCAGCATGAATGGTATTGCTCCCGGAAATGCACCAACGAAAACCGCAAGAGGGGTGCGTGTTTTCATGGGGGTATATAAGGCTACATATAAGAAAATAGAGATACTCCCAAAAAGAGCTGTTCGCCAATTCAATAAATACAAAACAACTATTCCTATGATGGTCATGCTTAGGGCAATTGTCAAGGCTGTAGACGATTGCATTCTGCCCGATGGGAGAGGCCTGTTTTGTGTTCGTTGCATCAAAGCATCCAAATCTTTTTCTATGACCTGATTGAAGGCGTTTGAAGCACCCACCATACAATAACCACCAAAGGCAAGCAAAAGTATATCGTCAAAATCTATGGTGTTAGCGGCTAATAAGTAGCCCGCCAAAGAAGAAAAGACAACACTTAAAGCCAAACGCATTTTGGTGATTTCTTTAAAATCACTCAGCCATGAAACAGTAGGTGCATTTCTGATTTCCGCAGACATAATCATTCTTTCTTCCTGAGCGCAAAGATAACGCACCCTTCTTGATATTCATTGTTTTCTTCCTCTTTTTGGTCACAAAAAAACCCGAAGTTTAATTCGGGTTGTTTTTTAAGTAGTTCACAATTATTGTAAGCGGAAAGTAATCGGAATATTGAAAGGAACATGTACTGGCCTTCCCCTTTGTTTACCTGGTGTCATCTTGGGGAGTTTATGAATAATTCGCTCGGCTTCTATTCCTAGGTTTCTGTCAGGACTTCTGGCAATTTTAATATCGGTAATTGAACCATCTTTATCAATAACAAAGTGCATATACACTCTTCCTTGAATGCCCATTTGTTGTGCAATTTCTGGGTAACGGAAGTTATTGCGGACGTGCTTATTGATTTGTTCTTGAAAACAATTTCTTCTTTCAGACTTGGCTACATTTTCGCAACCAGGATAAATAGGTACGTCTTCAATGACAGCAAAAGGAACTGGATCATCATCATCAAAATCTTCTTCGACCTCAACATCTTCTACTTCAATAATTTCTTCTTGATCGGTTTCAGTAGATTCAATGATGGTTTCTTCCACTTCTTCTTCATCTTCAACAACCTCAAGCACTTGAGGAGCAGGAGGGGCAGGTGGTGGTGGCGGTGGTGCTTTCATTGGTTCAGTGATTGGCACCTCCTCTTCATCGACTTCGTCAACTTCTAGAGCTTCATAACTGAAGCCCAATTTTTCATAGGTTTTCCATTCTATGGCTTGCCACGAAATGAACAAAACAATGGTTAGGCCAATAGCAAAATACAGGCTACTGTTTCGCTGTAAGTCTTTTGCAGGGTTTTTCTTGTGTTTCATCTTGGAAAGAATTGGGTTCCATAGATATCAACAAAATTTATGCCATATTAAAACATAAAATCCATCATTCTGAGATAAACGCAGAATGATGGATTTTCAATGTGTTTAGCCTCTGAAAGGAGTTCAGATAGTTAAACATATAACTTTACAGAAAGTTTTGTCTAGTTCGTTATTATTGTAGGCGGAAAGTAATTGGAATACTGAAAGGAACACGAACTGGCCTTCCTCTTTGTTTTCCGGGAGTCATACTTGGAAGTTTAGAGATGATACGCGCAGCTTCTTTCTCTAAATTCTTGTCTGGTCCTCGCATACGAACGTTGGTAATACTTCCATCTTTGGCGATTACGAAATTCACATATACTCTTCCTTGAATTCCCATTTCTTGTGCAATTTCAGGGTAACGAAAGTTTTTGCGAATGTGCTTATTGATTTGATCTTGAAAACAAGCTCTTCTCTCGGACTTGGCTACTTTCTCGCAACCGGGATAAATTGGCACGTCTTCAATAACGGCAAAAGGAACATCTACATCATCAAAATCATCTTCTACCTCAACATCTTCTACTTCAACAATTTCTTCTTGATCGGTTTCAGTAGATTCAATGATGGTTTCTTCCACTTCTTCTTCATCTTCAACAACCTCAAGAACTTCTGGTGCTGGTGGTGGCGGTGGTGGAGGTGGAGGTGTTTTTAACTGTTCGGTAATTGGCACTTCCTCGTCATCGTCGTCGTCAACATTAAGGGCCTCATATCCATAGCCTGATTTATCATAGGTTTTCCATTCTATTGCTTGCCATGAAATAAACAAAACAACCGCTAAACCAACAGCAAAATATAAACTGCTGTTTTTGGTTAAATCGGCATTGGGATTCTTTTTTAATTGCATTACTGGGAATTTAGATAGCTAATTTATAAAAATACCGCTTTTGACCACAATTTTTTCAATTGTTTTTCCAGAAAAAACAAAAGCGCAAATCCCAATGGAGTTCGCCAGCAGATCAAAGACTTCAAAAGTCCTATGCGGTAAGAGATACTCTTGAATTAGTTCAAGTACCATGCCAAAAGAAAAAGCGACAATGATTACCACTAATCTGGTTCTTTTTACCCTCCAATCTAAATTACAGGCTAAACCAAGGCAAGTTGAGAAGATATAATAGGCCAAAAAGTGAGCTATTTTGTCTACACCAAACACAGTAGCATTGACAGGCGGTAAGGATAATGGCATTACAGATAAAAAAATAATGGTCAATCCTAGACTTAAAGCTAGAATGGATAAACTGTACTTAGGCACCTATAAGGGCTTTATAGCCTGCAGCGTCTAAAAGCTCATTAACATCGTTTGGATTATCCAATTCAATTTTGATCATCCACCCTGCTCCGTAAGGATCATCATTGACCGCTTCTGGTGCGTCGGTCAAATCATCATTAAAAGCGATAATTGTCCCTTTCAATGGCATAAATAAATCAGAAACTGTTTTTACGGCCTCTACTGTTCCAAAAACTTCTTCAGCATCGATATTCTCATCGAGTGTTTCCACTTCTACATAAACAATATCACCCAATTCTCCTTGTGCAAAATCTGTGATACCAATTGTTGCGGTATTCCCTTCTATCGACACCCATTCGTGATCTTTGGTATAGTGTAAGTTTTCTGGTACGTTCATAGCTTCATATTTTTACTTGGAGCAAATATAATTTTTTAGCTGAAATACCAATAATTTAATTTCCAAAATTATACCGAATAGTAATTCCCGAACGGATACTGGTTTGTGGGAAGGCAGTAGAGATGGCAAATTTAGAAAAATTGTGGTCGTAGAAAAATTGACTTGTCAAATTTCTAGACAAAGCATAGTCTGCAGAAACTTTAATGGACCATAGGGTCTGTCCTGCTGTGACTTGATTGTTGTCAATTTCTAAGTTCCTCAAAACGGTAATATTATTTCGATAGGACAGATCTGCTTTGATGTTCAGGTCGCCCTTCAAGGTGCGTTTTCTTCCACCAATCGTGGTTCTTAATGGCAATTCTTTGATGCGGTATCCCATCCCAACAATATACTCTTCTCCGCTTGATTCCGTCAATAAATTGTTGTCCAAACTCAACGATAATGCCCGATCTGTTTTCAGTTCTGCAAGGAATTTAAAAGAATTTTTTAGCTCCAAATCAATACGAATCAGAGGATTGAACTGCTCGACTAAGTTTAAGTTACCATATAGTTTCTCTGAAACGAAATTTCCATCACCATCTTTCTGATCAGGAAAATCGGGATCAAAGTCTAAGTTTGTTTGAAATTGATTAATGGTATAGCTGGAACGATAGGCATGTATTAATGAAAAACGATTGAATATTTTTTTCAATGACTTGATGTTCATCAAGCCTGTGTACTTTAAATTCCAATTGGGTAAGGGTACTTTTTGAATTGGATCTAACGAAATTTTTGCTGCATTTGTTCCAGAATATGCGGCGAGGAAGGCAGGAATAATTACATCCTGTTGACTTTTGCCGAAACCTACTGGATAACCTTCCTGACCTACCTCAGCAGAAGAGGACCGATGCTGCTCTGCCAAACGTTGCGCAACAATTAAGCGGTTTTTCCTAAAGTCCTCAAAGTAGGGGTTTGCTTCTCCCTTTGAACGTTGAAAGGCTGTTTTGATCAAAAGGGTTGAGATTCCGAAATTACCAAATTGATTGGTATTTAAGGGAATATATTCTTGGTTTTCAACCCGGAAGTTTTCTGTTCCATTTTCTGAATAATTGCGTTCTGCAGTAAAATCGATCAATAAACCTTTTCCAAAATCCAATTGACCGGTAATATTCAATTGGCTGTTGTGAACTTGGGTAAAGGGCTGATTAAAATTGGGGAAATCGGTTAACCAACCTTGTTTAGCCGCTTCGAAACGAACATCGGCCTGGCTTCCAAAGGTGAATCCTGGGGTAGGTTGCAATGTCCCTACTAGACCAACCGAAGGGAGGTATCCCGGTAAAACTTTTCCATTGCTTTCGGAGTAGGAAAATTGCACCCGTTTGAGGATGGTAATTAGATCGAGAACACTTACCAATGCTTGACGCTTCTTTTTTGGTTTTTTATCATCCGTAGAGCCTTGCAAATTTTGTTGTGTCGGTCTGCGTTGAGCAGTATTCTTTCTATTTAAGCCTAAAATGCGGTACAAGCGATCGGTCGAAATAGAACCGTTTAAACTTTTGGTGTTATTGTTTTGAATCGTATTTACCAGCCCCAATACTGCTCCGCTTTCATGGGTAACTTCAGACAAAACATCTGAGCCGCGTTGCCAACTAAAGTCTCCTGTATAACTATAATTTGCATCAATGAAACTCAAAAAAGGCAAATAATTAAAGGGCAATTTATAGGTTAAATTAAGGGTTTGGAAATGACGATTCGGATCTCCAAAATCCCATAATCCATCCCAAATTCCTCTGCCCTTATCTAGCCGCTGCACTCCTTCTGGCGTGTCTTCGATATAGTTTCTGATAATGTTATTACTCGAAGCGGTAAAATTCAAGCGCAATGAGCGGGTTAGGTTGTGATTTAACGAATAGGTCCAATCGAATAAAAAATTACGCTGTTGCAAATCTGGTAAACCTAATTGTTGTGATGCATCTACTCCTTCTAAGTAAACCTCTCTGAAGCGCTGGCTATTAAAAAAACGATTGATGTTAGTACTAATGGATACATTAGCTGGAATAGGATTTAAATTAATTTCCCGCAACCAACGCAAGTATTGCTTTTTACTCAGCAACTTTATCTTTTTGAATGGATTAATTTCAAAGGGTTTAAACGTATGCCCATAGTTCGCCCCCAAACGCAAGCTTGTGTTTGATTGATTTTCTATTTCATAATCACGATGGATCAATTGATTGAAGGCATAGGAAAAGTCAAAATTTTCAATATTGTAAAAACGCTGTTTGCTTGGACTTCCCAGCTTTCGTACCCCAATCAAACTAATGCTCTTCCGTTTGGTATAATCGATGGCCTGCCGCTTTATTTGTTCTCTTTTTTCTGAGGTATCTGCAGCACTTAACCGATCATCGAGGCGCAAATCTTGGTAGAAGGGATCATACTCAGGTGTGATGTGGGTTTCTCCAAAACTGTAACTCAGTGGCAATTGAACACTCCATTTTTGCGGTAAAAGTTGTCCAGCATTTACCGTTGATACCAAATCGTATTGCAACAATTCTTCACGACTACGCTGGTTTGGTGATTGATCTATGCTCCCAAAGCCAACAGTTGAGTAGCGCCCGCTCGCACTTAAATTAGCAAAGTCAGCAATATTCGCATCTAAGGCACCAATGGCTGCCCACCCGCCTTGACTATCTATTCCTGCAATCCTCAATTCGTTGAACCAAACCTCGCCCGCAAGGACATCTCCCACTTGCGTTGAGGGATTTTTTACACCAATCATCATGGTTTTAATTGCCCCCAAAGAAGGATTCCCTTTGATGGATAATCGATATTTTTTATCTCCCGCTAAGTTACTAATTGGTGTGAATTCTTCAATTTGATTTAGTTCTTCATCAAAATAGCTAGCCGAAGTGAAGGATGGATTTTCCAAAAAGGTTGACTTCATTTTAGAGAGCAATTCAATGGGAATGTCAATTGAATTAAAATCGGATTGCCAGACTTCTTCTGCGCTCAATCGATTGGCAGAATTTTCAACAAATGTAGTTGGTTTTAAAGGAACTTCAATTTGATAATAATTGTCCTGGTAGTCCGTTCCTAAACGAATAAAAGCAACCAGTCTTCGGTCGAATTCATCGGTTGTTCCTGATCCTGGCAAAGGAGTTTGACCCTGAATAGATTCTGCATGCAAATACATTTTAAGCTTTTCATATTGACGTAAATCAACATCAACTCCTTTGTATATTCCACGTGCATCCATGGGCTGTAAACCAACTACCCTAAAGGCCAGTGACTGCTCGTTTTGACGGACAATGGTGTTATTGTTATTGATTTGCTCACGTTGAATATCTGGAGGTAAAATATAATTTACAGGAATTCTATTTTCATTTTCTAAAATATTGACGGTACTAATATCTACCGTAGTGTTGTTCGTAGCGCTAATTTGATCGTTTAACGAACGATTGTATCTTCTCCAATCTCCTCGAACTAAATCCAAGGTTCCAAAACGAAAAACAACCGGTTGCTCAAAACCATTTAAGAGCATTCGCATAAAGCGAATGGAGCGCAAATCTTGAATTCCGTTAATGTTATCAAAATAACTCGCAAAACTTGTTCCTTGATAGTAACTCTTATCAATAGGTACTTTGAACTGTATCCAACGGGTGGTCAAACTCTGACCATTTGGAAGGCTTACCTCTACATTTTCTCGTACATCTGTTACAAAAGGGTGATTCCCTACCGTCATGGCTTTTCGTATCGGAATTTTATACTCAAAATAACTGTCGATGGTGTTCATGGTTTGATCACGGTTAACATCTTCCGTATCAGGTTCGGCAGTACTTCCACGATTGGTATCAGAAAAAGCAATGGGAGAATTCCCATCGGTCCCATTGAAGTTTTTATATCGTTCAACAATACCGCCTTGCCCTTGCAAAAAATAAGCGTAATTGTCCCCGGCAGGATCATTGGCTGGCCCATTAGTATAGACCAAACGCTCTTCCTCATCATTGAGCCCATCCAAACCTACATCTTGTCGTTGACGGTCTTCATCTACCGTATTAAATGCATACAACAAGGATTGAGAGGAAGGTGTGCGTCCCCAATTGGTGGTTTGTACGGCTGTTGGTTCAACACCCGGTAAACCGTTTTCATATTGTTTGCGGCCATCCTTTAAAATATCTTCAGAAATATTTCCTAGATGAAAAACCAAATCACCCAAGTCATCATCATCAGACTGAATTTCGTTGAAGGTATCTAACACCCAAAATTCAATAAACTCTACATTGGACTGTTCAAAATTTGTCGCGTTAATGGAACGCATAATTCCTCCCCAATTTTCATTGGGCTGACGACCAAATTCACTGTTTGTTTGATTGTTATAGGGTCCTTTTTCATCGGGAAAATAGGCCAAGTCTAATGTAGTTTGAACGGTAGACTGCCCTTGGACTAAATCTTGCTCTGGGAAAATTTCATTGATAAAAATACGGCGGGTAGTATTTAATGATATGTCCGAATTGTCAATCCCGGCCGGTCGAAATTGCGTCGAATAGAATACTGGATCAACAGTGTACCAAGCGAGTTTCGCTCGAAAATGACCTGCGGCTAGGTTATCGTTGCCTGCTTCTACTCCTGCATAACCCTCAAAGGGAATGGAAGCAAGTTTCCAGGCAAAAGCACCTTTGACGTCAATATTTGTTTGGGCTCCTTCAAAGTCGTCTAAATACACATTGGTTTCTCCTTGTAACTGGGTGTTGCGCGGATCTCCAGCAATTAAGCTGGCAAGCTCTCCACGGAAGGATATTTGTGAAGGAGCCGTTGTTTCAATGGTGGGAAGCTTATTCACTAGTCGTGTTAAAAAGGGAACCTCCGTTGAAAAATTAGTGTTGAATCCAATCATGGTATTATTTACCGGTTCAGTACCATAATTTGCTTTTTGGGTTAATGGGTTTTCACTCAGGTTGATTAGGGTTCCACCAATAACCACTTTTTCATTGAATTGATGTACAATGTCAACCCCTGAAAAACGTTTGTTTTGTTGTCCAAAAAAAGTATTGTTTTCTGTGGAAATTTGAATGGGAATATTCGATGCTTGTAATCCTGGATCTAAGATTTTTACACGACCAATTTGATAATTCACAGTATAATCAACTCCTTCTCGTAATACTCTTCCTCCTGCGGTAACCTGTACAGAGCCACGCGGTATATTAAACGCTCCAATGGCAATTCCATCTCCTCCGGCAGATTTGTATCTTCCTTTTAACTGAAATTTGTTTTTTTCTGTCGCCTCCAAGGCTGCTGCCTGTGTGAGTGCATACATATCGCGAAAAACATATTTAGCCTGATTCACATTATAGGTCAACACATTGTCATAGTCCTCAGCTCCAGAGTCATCGGCTTCTAAAAGTCTAAATAAACTTTCACCAAAAGGTTCAACTGTTGGGAAAATAATTCGCCCGTATTGAGGATCAACCGTAATTCCTGGAACAAAATCAAAAAAGCCATCTCCTCCTGGTTCGGGGTTATTGTATATGTTCAATCGATCTAAACGCAGCGAGCGAAGTAAAATTGAATTGACCAATTCTTCAGGCCAAATGGCTGAATCTACCGGTGTTAAATAATTGATGGGAGATGGATCCGAATAGAGTATGTTCAAACGAAAATCTTCTTGCTCCAATTGAAAAGCTCCTGTATTATAGATGTTCTTCATCATTAAATCCCATACAGGTTGACGAACATCTGTTAGACTACTTTTTAATAATTTAACGATAAGGTTATTGGTTTCAACCTGAGGAACAGCCTGCCCTTGTTGATTAAGATCAATTGAAGTTCCAGCAATTCCACCATTGGCAAATTCTCCTACCTGATACACCTGCCCATTAAATGTAAACTGAAAGGCAACCCCTAATATTTCATCATTGCTTAAACGTTGATTCAATGATATATACCCCAACTGTGGATGCAAGGTATATTCAGACGGTTCAAGCTTTCGTGCGCTTTCCAAAATAGCATAATCAAAGCCTTCTTTTACCTGTCCGTTCAAGGAGCCAAAACCTTGTGGAACTGTTCCAATATCGCGAATTCTATCGCTAATGATTGATCCTGCATTGATTTTTTCTGGATCGAGTTTATTGGCTTCATTGGCTGGAATTCCGCTGGGCAGTGCTTGATTGAAAAAGCCATTGTTTAGTTCGTCCAAACGAGTACGTTCTGGATTGGATTCCCCTAAATCTTGCAATGCAACAATATTTCTAATATTGTTTGTTTGCGATTGTCTGTTGGTGATCCAAACTTCTGCTCTGGTAATTTGTATGGGTGAATTGATATAGGGATAGGTCAGTAAAAAGCGATCATAATTATCACGGAAATAATGAGCTAAGAAAAAATGACGATCTGCCTCATAATCTAAAGCAAAAACCGAAAACTCTTGTAAGGTACCTCCGCCTTGAGCAACAACAGACTGTGACTGTGATCGTTGTTCTGCAAACACTCCTGTAATATTGGTGCGTCCAAATTTTAATTGTGCTTTTACCCCCATTAGACTCTGCGCGCCTGCAATCAAAGTGCTGTTAAGCGGCATGTTGATATTTCCAATATCAATGTTTTGGAGAATAGCATCTTCTGAAGCGGGCTTATCTAGAAATTCGTTGATTTTATTTTTGTAATTCCCTACCGTACCTTGAAGGTTATCAGCCTTGTCTTTTAATGATTGTAACTTCCCTTTAACATCGTCTACCGTGCTACGAATCTCATTCACTGTTGATTTTGCCTCGTTGATTCGACTTTGAATTCTTTCGCCTTTGGCCTCAATGCTTTCAATATTTTCTTGCAGTGAAGCTGGTAGGTATTGACTGAGTTCGTTTATTTTGGGCGGATTGAATTGAAGCTTGACCAGATTCTGAAAATCAAAGGTTGATTCGGTATCATAATTGGCGGTAATCTGAAGACGCTCTCCAATATTTCCCAATAAACTCAAGCTAATTCGTTGATCAAAATCAAAGCTAAAATTTCTTCGGTTTTGTGGAGAAAAACTTGGATTATCGGTTTTTTGATAACGAACACCCAAATCAATACCAATGGATCCTTGGGGTCGAACATCAATGGCATTACTTCCAAAAATGGAAGAAAAGAATTTTGAATTCACATACAACTCTGGAAGTAAATCCTTTTGGGCGTCATTTGTTTTTCCATTGCTTTGGGCAATTGCACTTAATTTATCTTGAAAGTAATCGTTCATCTGTTCTTTCAAAACACGCTTTTCAAACTCTTCGGGTGTTAACACCAATGGTGTTCCAAGGGAATAGTCTCCAATGGTTGCCGAAAAAATGTAGAGATTCTGTTCAGGGTCATACTCGTAGAGCGATACAATGCTTTGGGAATCGGGTAAAGAAATCTTTCCCAAGGATGAACTGTCTTGGATTTGGGAGTAGCTTTTCAAGGTTCCAATCACTGCAAAGATCAGGAACAACAGATAAAAGCGAACGTCAAAGAAATACGCTTTTCTTCTTTTTACCAAAGGCTTTATAATTTATTCAAAGCTTGCTTTATGAGGGCTTCTACACTGCTCTCGGGGGCACTTTGAATGATGTTATCAATTACTTTCTCGGCTTGCCTTCTTGGATAACCAAGAACCTCTAATGCTGATAACGTTTCTTCTTTGGTTGTATTGCTTCTGGAGGAAGAAATTTCTTCCATTCCTGCAACATTCTGAATTTTATCTTTGAGTTCTATTAGAACTCTTTGCGCTGTCTTTAATCCTATTCCTTTAACCGCCTTTATAGCAGCCAGATCTTCATGCACAATGGCCTGTTGAATTTGATGTGGGGTCATCGAAGAAAGCATGGTTCGTGCAATGCTTGCCCCAATCCCAGAAATGGAAATCAACAAGCGGAAAATACTGCGTTCCATGGGTTCAAAAAATCCGAAAAGAGTATGCGCATCTTCACGAACTTGTAAATGGGTATACAAGCGAATGTTTTCATTGTCTCCTAATTGTCCAAAAGTATGCAATGAAATATGTACTTCATAGCCCACTCCTTGGCAGTCTATGACCACGTGTGTTAGGAATTTCTCTATTAATCGACCTTGCAATTGGGTAATCATTGTTTTTCTTTTTGTTGTGCATCCACAACAGCCATTGCTGCCATGTTAACCATTTCATCTACACTGGCACCCAATTGTAAAATATGCACTGCCTTACTTAAGCCTAATAAGATTGGTCCTACCGATTGAGCTCCATTTAATTCTTTAAGCAGTTTATAGGTGATATTGGCGGACTCAAGATTTGGAAAGATCAAGGTGTTTACATTTTTCTTGACCAGATCAGAGAAAGGAAATTTTTCTGCTAACATTTCTTTGTTTAGAGCAAAGTCAGACTGTAAGGGTCCGTCTATGTCTAAATCTGGGTAATAGCGATGTAAATAAGCAACCGCTTCAGTGACTTTTTTAGCTCCAGGATGCGTAGCCGCTCCAAAATTCGCATAGGAGAGCATGGCAGTAACGGGCTTAAATCCAAACAATTTAACCACCTGTGCATTCATATGGGCAATTTTTGCCAACTCTTTTGCAGTTGGGTCTATGTTGATAGAGGTGTCCGACAAAAACAAAGGTCCCCGATCAGTCAACATTAAATTTGTTGCAGCAATTCGGGTTACTCCTTTGGCTTTTCCAATGATGTTCATGATGGGTTTAACAACAGAGGCGTAGTTTCGAGAATAGCCCGAAAGCATGGCATCGGCATCGCCTGTTTTAACCATCATGGAGGCAAAATAGTTACGCTCTCTTAGAACAGATTTAGCTTCGTATTCTGTAACACCTTTGCGCTTTTGATCTTGCCAGTAGAGTTCGGCATAATGGTTCTTAATCTTGCGTTCTTCAGTGCTTTTTGGATCTAGAATTTCTACTTCATCCGTAAAATCAATAGATTCCATCAAATCGTGAATGACTTCTTTTCTCCCCAAAAGTATGGGTTCTGCAATCCCTTCTTCTTTAACAATCTGAGCTGCTTTTAAGACGTCTAATTGATCGGCTTCAGCAAAAACAATTTTTTTAGGGTTTCGTTTGGCACGATGATGCAAAACGCGAAGTGTCTTTTCGTCTGACCCTGTACGGGTAGCTAATTCTTCTCTATAGCGATCCCAATCTTCGATGGGTTCTTTGGCCACACCCGATTCCATAGCCGCTTTGGCAACTGCCATTGGCACCTCAACAATGAGTCGTGGATCAAAAGGCTTGGGAATGATGTATTCGTTTCCAAAAGTTAAGCGTGTTTCGTTGTAGGCAAGGTTGACTTGCTCGGGTACAGGCTTCTTTGTTAATTCTGCTAAAGCGTTGACTGCCGCCATTTTCATGGCTTCATTGATTGTCGTTGCACGCACGTCAAGTGCTCCTCTAAAAATAAAAGGGAACCCCAAAACATTGTTTACTTGGTTGGGATGGTCAGATCGACCCGTAGCCATTAAAATATCATCGCGGGTTGCACAGGCAAGATCATAGCCTATTTCTGGATCGGGATTTGCCATTGCAAAGACAATGGGTTTGGCATTCATTGAAATTAACATGGCAGGAGTTACAATATTTGCCATCGACAGACCAATGAATACATCGGCATTTTTCATCGCATCATCAAGTGTATGAAGGTCTTGATTCGTCGCAAACTCTTCCTTTTCTGGAGAAAGATTTTCACGGTCCTTGCGAATCACTCCTTTGGAGTCGGTCATGACAATATTTTCACCGTTCGCTCCAAAAGCTTTGTATAATCGGGTACAAGATACCGCTGCAGCCCCGGCGCCAGAAATAACAATCCGTACCTCTTCAATTTTCTTCTCAGACAGTTCTAATGCATTGAGTAAAGCTGCACAGGAAATGATGGCCGTTCCATGTTGATCGTCATGCATTACTGGAATATCCAGTTCTTCTTTTAATCTTCGTTCGATTTCAAAGGCTTCTGGAGCTTTGATATCTTCTAAATTAATTCCACCAAAGGTGGGAGCAATGGCCTTTACAGCTGCAATAAATTCTTCAGGGTCTTTGGCATTTACCTCTATGTCGAAAACATCAATCCCAGCAAATATTTTAAAGAGCAGGCCTTTTCCTTCCATGACAGGTTTGGAAGCCTCAGGTCCAATGTCCCCCAAGCCAAGAACAGCCGTTCCGTTAGAAATTACTGCAACGAGGTTACCTTTGTTTGTGTATTTATATACGTTTTCAATGTCCTTATCTATTTCTAAACAAGGAGCCGCTACACCAGGGGAATAGGCCAAGGCTAAATCGCGCTGGGTGCTGTAGTTTTTCGTTGGAAC
>CAJQKN010000136.1 GCA_905478905.1 uncultured Flavobacteriaceae bacterium
TATATGGGGCTTCAATTGTTCTGAAAGGAACCTCTAATGGAACTGTCTCAAATGAAGACGGAAGTTTTTCGATGCGAACTAATGCTCAACTACCCATTGAACTTGAAATATCCTTTGTTGGTTTTGAAACATTGAACTACACCTATAATTCATTCGACTCACAAACTTTTCGCCTCAACTTCGGAAACCGATTCGATGAAATCATTGTCTCTGCTTCCAGAAAGGCAGAAAAATTACAGGAAGCCCCTGCTGCAGTTTCTGTTATTTCTGCAGCACAGGTCTCTAAATCGGGTGGATCTATTTCTCCTGTTCGTGCACTGATTAATTCCCCTGGAGTAGAATTACAACAACAAACAGGACAACGGATCAAGGTGTCATTGCGTGGAGCAAGTGGAATTTTTTCCACCAATGTTTTCCCTATGCTGGATTACCGTTCGCTAATTTCTCCTGGATTAGAATTTTTCGATTCACAAAATTCACCCCTTAACACCATTGACCTAGAGCGTGTAGAGGTGGTTCTTGGTCCAGGTTCTGCCTTATATGGACCAGATGTTACCACAGGAGTTATTCACTTTATCTCCAAAGATCCATTCAAACATCCCGGCACAACCGTCGAACTCATTTATGGTAGTGGAGCCAATAAAAAAGTAGGGATTAGGCATGCAGGTAAAAATGATCCTGAAACCTTTGGGTATAAATTCAATTTCCGTTACCAAGAAGGAAGAGATTTTACATTAGATCCCAATGACCCCCAAGACAAAACAATCTTAGATGGGTTTAAAACAGCCGTTAGACGTGCAAACATTACGCCAGAGGGAAATACAGACACCAGTTCTCCAGGAACTACCTTGTTTAGTATTCCCCAAACACAAAATGAAGATTTTTGGACCAGTGCAGCCAGTGCTTACTTTTATTTTCGCCCAAAAAATGGTCCTGAAATTGTTACCTCAGGAGGATGGAATGCTGGAAATGCTATTTTCTACAATGACTTGGGTGAAGGACAAGCCCAATCGAATGAATATTGGGGACAAGCTCGACTAAATTATAAGGGTTGGTTTGCACAAACTTACTTTATTAAAAACGACGGTGGTAGCGATACTCGTCCTACTTACCTTCACCGTACAGGTCTCATTACACCGCTTGAACGAAGCCACAATGAAGCGCAAGTGCAATACAGTTTCGACTTTAATCAATTCTTAGACTCTGAGTGGTCGGTGGGTATTGACTATAGAAACGCATCTGCCAATACAGAAAACCATGTATATGGACGCCATGAAAGCGATGATGACTACAATATTTTGGGAGCTTATGTCCAAGCTAAATTAAAATTTGGTTCAAAACTGGATCTATTCCTTGCTGGGCGATATGATGGCTACAACTTTACCGACGAGCGAACATTTTCTCCGCGGGCTGCCTTCGTCTATAAAGTGAATGATAAACACAATATACGTTTATCTTATAATCGAGCTGCCAATCCTATTGCAGCCTCTGATATTTATTTTGACCTTCCGGTTCAAACCATTGACCAATTAGGACTTGATGTTTGGGTGTTGGGGGCGAAAAACCCCTATACCTTTGGATCTGATCCAAGTATTGATTGGTTAATTCCTGGTGTACCCAATACCCCTCTTTCCGCTGGTTTCCCATTGGCCGCAGCCTTTGCTGCAGTAAACTCTGATGTTGTTGCTGGGGTATCTGCTGCCTTAGGAGCAGATCCTTCATTGGCTCCCTTACTCCCATTAATTCAAGCTGTTTTAACCAATCCAGCCATTACACCTCAAGGCTTTGCCCCAGTAGTGACTTCAGACGCACTAGGCAATCCCTTAGAAGCGAAAGATGGCCAAGGTAACTTATTGTCCTTTCTTGACTCCTATGAAATTGGCTATAAAGGAGTTGTTGGGGATCGCTTCTCTTTTGGGGTAGATATTTATCATTACCGTCGTAAAGGTGGGGCTTCCTTTCAACAAATCTCCCCTGTAGTAAATATTAATAATTTAGGTTCGTCGCTTGGCCAAGGTGTTCGCGCAAATGCTGAACCTGCCCTTACCCAAGGACTTATTGGTCTTGGATTAGATGCAGCAACTGCTGGGGCTACAGCTCAGGCCATTGGTGCTGCATTAGTAGGAGCTTATAGTGATGGTGGAGATGGCTTTATTCAGGTCTTAACCAATGCTGGTTTACCTTTTCATGGAGTAGTTCCTACCCTCGAAAACACAGGAAATGGGAACACTCGATTAACCCAAGGCTACCTCTCCAATGACGCTGATATGATCAGCGAAGACTGGGGAGCAGAATTTAATTTTAAATTCTTCTTGACGGAAAACTTAACCACTCGTGGAAACTACACCTGGTTCCGATTAGACCCTGATAATCCAAACGGAAGGAGTTTCCCCAACAACAAAATTCGTTTTGGAATAGACTACAACACAAAAGTTGGATTTTATGGCACCCTGAATTATCAATGGGATCAAAGCTTTACTTCAAACAACATTACCTTCCCGGGAGATGTGGATGAAAGATCATTGTTTGATATTACCCTTGGGTATGACCTGACAGAAAATATGAAACTTGAACTCGCCGGAATTAATGTATTCAATAATGAATTCAGAGCGTTGCCTGGTTTTCCCAGAATTGGACGAACAATAACAGGTCGAATTGTGGTTGACTTTTAACACATTTGAATAACAAAATTTGGTGTTTTATATTCCTGTATCTGTCTAAGGGATTCTAAAATATTCCTTACTTTTAAGGGCTATGAAACACCAAATCACTTCCCTGGGAATTCGATTTACAAAACACCGTGCAAAAGAACAAACCCCTTTTGAACGCTTGTTTGAGATTTTTAAGGAGCTTATTACCCATACCTCTGGAGATTTTGACGAGGCCATTGAATGGTTACGGGAGCTTGATGTGGAATATCAATTGACCGACGAAGATTACACCATTGACGATTTTGTCGAAGATCTTTTGAAAAAATCCTACATCCAACCCAAAGGAAATGGAAACGGGAAAGGAGATGGTATGGCACTCACACCCAAGACCGAAAAGTTGTTGCGCGAACACGCCCTAAAGCAAATTTTTGGCAAATTAAAACGTGCTGGTTCTGGAAATCACAAAACCAAAAAAGTGGGGCAAGGCGAAGACAATACTGGCGAGTTTAAAGCCTATCAATTTGGAGACGCCCTAGAAAAAATCTCCATGACAGAAAGCATCAAGAATGCACAAATACGTTCTGCGGGCAATGAGTTTACGCTACAACACGACGATTTAGTTGTGGAAGACAGTTTTTTCAAAACCCAAATGAGTACTGTTTTAATGATCGATATTAGTCATAGTATGATCCTCTATGGAGAAGACCGCATTACCCCTGCCAAAAAAGTAGCGATGGCCCTAGCAGAACTCATCACCACCCGCTATCCAAAAGACACCCTTGACATCTTGGTTTTTGGAAACGATGCATGGCCCATTTCCCTAAAAGAAGTTCCCTACCTTGAAGTTGGCCCCTACCACACCAATACCGTTGCTGGTCTTCAATTGGCTATGGATATGCTCCGAAGAAAGAAAAATAGCAACAAGCAAATTTTTATGATTACTGACGGGAAACCCAGCTGTCTAAAACTTCCCGACGGAAGCTATTACAAAAACAGTGTAGGCTTAGACCAAACCATCGTTGAGAAATGCTATACCATGGCACGGCAAGCCAAAAAACTACACATCCCCATCACAACCTTTATGATTGCCCAAGACCCTTACCTAAAACAATTTGTTCGAACATTTACCGAAGCCAATCGCGGAAAGGCCTTTTTTACTGGCCTAAAAGGATTGGGAGAAATGATTTTTGAGGATTATGAAAAAAACAGAAAAAAACGTTTAGAATAACGGACAAAAAATGATGAATCACACCAAAATTACTACCCTAGGAGAACTCAAAAAAACAGACTACTCTCCTCAAAACATACAAGCCGAATTAGCCAACAATCTTCGTCAGCGCTTAAGCAATGGTGAAAGCACTTTTTCTGGTTTAATTGGCTATGAAAATACTGTAATTCCTGATGTAGAACGCGCCATCCTTTCTGGTCACAACATTAATTTATTGGGTTTAAGAGGTCAGGCAAAAACAAGATTAGCGCGACAAATGACTCAATTGCTCAACGAGTGGGTTCCTGTTGTTTCTGGTTCAGAAATTAACGATGACCCTCTGGCACCCATTAGCCGTGAGGCCAAAGAAATAATTGCTCAACATGGAGACAATACGCCAATAACATGGCTACACAGAGACGAACGCTTCTTTGAAAAACTAGCCACACCCGATGTTACCGTTGCGGATTTGATTGGAGATGTAGACCCCATCAAAGCGGCTAACTTAAAATTGTCTTATGCCGATGAGCGCGTCATTCACTTTGGTATGATTCCTCGGGCTCACCGCTGTATTTTTGTCTTGAATGAATTGCCCGATTTACAAGCACGGATTCAGGTCGCACTCTTTTCAATACTCCAAGAAAAAGAAATACAGATTCGTGGTTTCAAACTGCGTCTCCCTATTGAAACACAAATCATCTTCACGGCAAATCCTGAAGACTACACCAATCGAGGAAGCATTGTTACACCCTTGAAGGATAGAATTGGATCACAAATTTTAACACATTATCCGCAAACACGTGAAATTGCCAAAGCCATTACCGCCCAAGAAGTCACAATAAAAGAAGAGACTGCAGCTAAAATCCATATCCCCGAATTGGTCCGCGATGTATTGGAACAAATTGGTTTTGAAGCGCGCAAAAGTGATTATGTTGATGCCAAAAGTGGCGTGAGTGCCCGAATGAGTATAACCGCATTTGAAAACCTTATCAGTACGGCCGAAAGAAGAATGCTGATCAATGGAGAAGAAAATACTTCTATTCGAATGGCTGACTTTTTAGGGATCATTCCAGCCATTAACGGAAAGGTTGAATTGGTCTATGAAGGAGAACAAGAAGGCGCAGAACAAATTTCGTATCATTTGATTTCTCAAGCCTGTAAAACCCTTTTCCCTACTTATTTCCCTGAAATAAAGAAACTCAAAAAGCAAGACGAAGAAGGACCTTATGACAAACTGTTGGGCTGGTTCTTTAGTGACAATGAACTCTTTTTAGAAGACACCCTTGACAATGGTTTGTATCGTGACACCCTAGAAAACATTCCCGACATAAAAAACATCATTGCCGAGCATCAACCCGATTGTGCTGCAAATGACCTACACTTTATGATGGAGTTTTTATTGTGGGGATTGGAAGCAAATAAACGTCTAAATAAATACCGTACCCTAGAAGGCTTTCAATTTAAAGACTCTCTGGGCAGTTATATCAGTGGATTATGAAAAAAGAAAATCAAAAAAAACTCTTCATCTATTCGCTAGCTTTTGGGCTAATCAAAAAAGTTTTTCTTTTTTGTTTCATATTTGACTGTCTCTAAATCCTATTGCCGCATCATTTCAATCGAAGTATTCCCCAAAATAGAAAGGGTTTGATCACGCACTTTTTCAAAGACAGGTTTAATGGTACAGGTCGTCTCGTTACATTCGTCACAAGAAGCGTAATAATTCAACGAAACACAGGGTAGTAATGCAATAGGACCATCCATCATTCGCATTAATTCGGCTAATTTAATTTCAGAAGGTTTTTTGAGCAACTTATACCCTCCGGTCTTTCCTCTTTTACTCTGTAACAATTGGAAATTGCGCAATTCTCTGAGAATCGTTTCTAAAAATTTTTGCGGAATATTTTCGTTTTCAGCGATTTCCGTTGAAAAAATCGATCGCTCTTCCGATTGGTTATCAGCTAAATATAATAAGGCCTTTATGGCATATTTGCACTTTTTTGAAATCACTTAAGTTCGTATTGATTAGGGTCAAATATAAGCGAAAAATAATTAATCCCTTTAATCCCTATAAAGTTTATAGGTTTTATTTGTTTTATTTAAATTCTCCCCTTACATTTGCCCCATCAAAAAGCAAAAAATGGAAGAATTAAATTTTACAACAAAATCACTTCATGCTGGACATGAGGTAGACAAAACGCAAGGAACACGTGCTGTACCAATTTACCAATCTACTGCCTATGTATTTGACAGTGCAGATCATGCTGCGAACTTATTTTCATTAGCAGAGCCTGGTTATATCTACACGCGTTTAAATAACCCAACGAATGATGTACTAGAACAGCGTCTAGCTGCCCTTGAAGGTGGAATTGCTGCAGTGACCACTGCCTCAGGAACATCGGCTATAGCCACTGCATTAATGGTTTTGCTAAAAGCAGGAGATCACATCGTTGCATCTAACAGTTTATATGGTGGTACCTATAACTTATTAAATGTTACCCTACCCCGTTTAGGTATCACTACAACCTTTGTAGATCCAGATGATCCATCAAACTTTGAAGCAGCAGTACAAGACAATACTCGTGCTTTTTTTGCTGAATCTTTGGGTAACCCAAAATTAGATGTTCTTGATCTAAAAGCTATTGCAGGCTTTGCCAAAAAAGCCAAGGTACCCTTTATGGTTGATAATACGGTAGCAACACCAGCCTTGTTAAACCCTATTGAGCACGGCGCGAATATTGTGATTCACTCCTTGACAAAATTCATCAATGGAAATGGTACGGCCATGGGTGGAGTAGTTATCGATGCGGGAACCTTTGATTACAGCAATGGTCTATTTCCAGAATTTACTGAACCCTCTGCAGGCTACCACGGTTTGGTTTATCACGAAGCATTGGGGCCTGCTGCCTATATCGCTAAAGTACGTATCGAGGGCTTGCGTGATTTCGGTGCAGCCTTAAGTCCATTTAATGCATTCCAAATTATTCAAGGCCTAGAAACCCTTAGCGTTCGTATGCAACAACATTCAAAAGCAGCCTTGGCCATAGCAACTTGGCTTAACGAACAAGAAGAAGTTGCTTGGGTTAACTATCCTGGATTAAGCACTAGCAAATACAATACGCTTGCAAAAGAATATTTGCCAAAAGGTCATAGTGGAATTGTAACCTTTGGGCTTAAAGCTGGTTTTGATGCAGCAAAAAAAGTGGCTGATGACACCAAGATTTTCTCTCTTTTAGCAAATATTGGTGACTCAAAATCCTTGATTATACATCCAGCTAGCACAACCCACCAACAATTGAATGAAGCTTCGCAAAAAGAGACTGGGGTAACCCAAGACCTAGTGCGTCTTTCTATTGGACTAGAAGATATTGAAGATCTAAAAGCAGATTTAAAACAGGCCTTTTAGAAAATTTCTTTACTGCTATTCTATAAACTAGCCCATACTTATTTAAATAAGTAGTTTAAAAAACCGCCCATAGGGTGGTTTTTTTTGTAATCTCTAGGGGATGTGACAAAGAGTTACGAACTTTGTACTTTGAAAAAACTATGATCAAGACAGATATCATCATCATCGGTGCGGGCCCAGTGGGTTTATTTGCCATATTTGAAGCGGGATTAATGAAGTTAAAATGCCATTTGATTGATGCTATTCCTCAAGCTGGAGGCCAATTGACTGAAATTTATCCAAAAAAACCCATTTACGATATTCCTGGATATCCCACAGTATTAGCAGGAGAACTGGTGGATAAGCTAATGGAGCAAGCTGCTCCTTTTAAGCCCGGTTTTACCTTAGGAGAACGTGCAGAAATAATAGAAAAGCAAGATGATGGAAGCTTTGTTGTTTCCACCAGTGAAGGCACACAGCACCATGCTCCAGTGGTAATGATCGCTGGAGGCTTAGGGAGTTTTGAACCCCGTAAACCTAAGATTGACACCCTTTCGCAATTTGAAAAAAAGGGGGTGGAATATATGGTCAAAGACCCTGATGCATTTGTTGGGAAAAAAATCTTTATTTCTGGTGGAGGTGATTCTGCCTTAGACTGGGCCATTTATTTTGCTGAACACAATGACAGCTCTGTGGGATTAGTCCATAGAAGCGATACTTTTAGAGCACACAAAGATTCTGTTGAAAAGGCCTATCAACTACAAAAACAAGGGAAAATCGAATTCTATACCCATGCAGAAGTCATTGGTTTGAATGGAAACGATACCCTAAAATCAATTGAAATTAAACAAAAGGACCAGCCCAATAAAACGGTTGATGTGGACACTTGGTTGCCACTATTTGGTTTGTCTCCTAAGCTAGGACCAATTGCTGATTGGGGGCTTGAGATTGAAAAGAATGCGATTAAAGTGGACAATACCTTGGACTATCAAACCAATATTCCTGGCATTTTTGCCATTGGAGATGTCAATACGTATCCGGGGAAATTAAAACTAATTCTTTGTGGGTTTCACGAGGCTACTTTGGCGGTACAAAGTGCTTATAAGATTATTAATCCAGATAAACGCTTTACTTTAAAATACACTACTGTACAGGGGATACAAGGATTTGATTAACTTGCCCCTCATGAAAGAAGCATCGTTAAATGTATTTGGAGATCCTCTAATTGTTTGTGGAACCAAACCCATGACAGGAGCCTACCGCAATGGCTGCTGTGATACTGGCCCTTTTGATGTGGGAACACACACAGTTTGTGCTGTTGTAACTGCTGAATTTTTAGCATTTTCCAAAGGAAAAGGCAATGATTTAACCCGTGCCTTACCGCAATATAATTTTCCTGGATTGGTGGAAGGTGACTATTGGTGTCTCTGTGTTTCACGTTGGCTAGAAGCCTATCGAGCAGGTCTTGCTCCTAAAATCAAACTTGCCGCTTCCCACCAAAAAACCTTGGACTATGTCTCTTTAGAGGTATTAACCAGCTTTGCCATAGATGATGTTTAATGTGCTCTTAATTTTCTCTGCTGTCTCCTTTCTCTTTTTTGGGATAGGTTGTTTGCGGAGTCCACATCTTATTACAGAATTTGAACGCTATGGTGTCCCTCAATTCAGGACAGTAGTTGGGCTGTTGCAATTGCTAGGTGCCCTTGGGATAGCGTTGGGGTTTTGGTCCCCTACCCTTCAGCTTTTGAGCACCTTTGGTCTCGCTATTTTGATGCTTCTCGGATTTGGCGTTCGCTTAAAAATTCGCGATAATTTTATCCAATCATTTCCAGCCTTCTTCTATTTCCTACTCAACCTTTACCTTAGTTACCAACTTTTTCAATGAGTTTTAACGCTTTCTTGGGAAAACATTATAAGACCCTTAACAGCTCAAAAAATAAGTCTGGTCTATATTTATGGTATAATTTTCATGTATTAGTTGATAATTTGGTTAATAATTTCCCCCTTTTAGTTCACAACAACTAATGGGGGGTACTTATTTTTACACCTTATCAAAACCGCAAATGGCCAAACGAAAACCACAACCAGACGAAATTGATTTACATGGATTACGTCATAAACCAGCGCTAGAGTTGGTTCGAAATACTTTGGCCAAACGAGATGAAAAAGGGTCTTTTTCGTTAACCATTATTACGGGAAACTCTAAGGTTTTACAAGAGCGCATCTACGATGAGATTCTTCATTTCACAAACTATACTTATTATGTACCCTCTTGGAATCTGGGGCAAATTATTGTCGAAAACATGGCACTTTAAAACTATTCTTCTACAAGGCCTTTAATGTATTGTTGAAGTAAATCGACTCCCTCTTGGTGTACAACAGAACGTCCAATTTCAGGCATTCGAATGGCAGGATCATTACTTATCATGCGGTACATAAAAATGGACTCTTCAGGTTTGCCTGGTACAATATCATATTGATGGTCGCCAGAACCTTTTCCAGCCGCTATTGGCGGTTTAAAGACACCTCTTCTTCGTTGGTCTTTTTCGTGATAATTCAG
>CAJQKN010000137.1 GCA_905478905.1 uncultured Flavobacteriaceae bacterium
GCTTTCCAATAAAGCGGCCTTACGAACAACTTCGGCGTAGATACCTTCAAAAGGGAGGAACATGATGGCAAAATCGGTAGTATTCGGTGGATCGATATACTTATCTCGAATGTCCTTGGCCATTTTTTTGATGGTTGTCTCCAGCTCTTTTTGCGCCTGTTCTACTAGTGGAAGCGCTCCGTCTTCATAGGCATTTTGTAGGTTTTCGTATATATCTTTTGGGAATTTAGCATCTACTGGAATCCATACAGGGGCATTACTGTTTTCTTTCCCAGGAAGCTTGATGGCAAACTCCACATTGGCATCACTCCCAATTTTTGTTTTTACGTTTGCCTCATATTGGTCAGGTGCTAAAATGTTTTCTAGGAGCATGGACAGTTGTACTTCGCCAAAGCCCCCACGCATTTTGACATTGCTTAAGACCTTTTTTAAACCGCCAACATCGGTGGCCAATGTTTTCATTTCGCCCAAGCCTTCTTGTACTGATTTGAGCTGTTTCCCCACTGTTTCGAACGATTGACTCAGGCGTTCATTAAGGGTTTTTTGAAGTTTTTCATCTACCGTTTTTCGCACTTCTGTCAGTTGTTTGCTGTTGTCTTCTCGCAGTTCTTTTAATTGCCGCTCAACCGTTTCTCGCACTTCTTTGATGCGTTTTTCTGCATCTAGGTTCAGCTGATTTTGTTTTTCGTTAAGGGAGCTAAATCGTTCCTTAAGGATTTCATTTAAACGGCGAGAATTGTTTTCAAAGCGTTCTTCAAATTGGGTTAAGGATTTTGTCAATTCTTCTCGTTGACTTTTGAACGCTCCTTGATTTTCTTCTCGATTGCGCTGAAACTCATCTTTCATTTGCTTGTCGGTTTGCCCAAGCTGTTGGTCAAATCGGGTTAAGGCAGTTTGCGTCTCGGCAGAAGAATTTCCTCCGTTTTTTGCAAACAAGAAATAGAGGTTAACACATAATAATAGCAGTATGATGCCCAAAAAAATCAGTTCCATGTGTGGCAATTGAAGGTTAGCACTAAGGTAGGAAAACTTTTTTGAGGAGAATGAAAGAAGTCTAAATGAGCTCCAGCTTAATCATTTAGCTTAAGAACAGCCATAAATGCTTGTTGCGGAATTTCAACATTCCCCACTTGACGCATTTTCTTCTTTCCTTTTTTCTGCTTTTCCAAGAGTTTTCTTTTACGGGAAATATCCCCTCCATAACATTTGGCGGTAACATCTTTTCGCAATGCTTTGATGGTTTCGCGTGAAATGATTTTAGCCCCAATAGCCGCTTGAATCGGAATATCAAATTGCTGACGAGGGATGAGTTCACGTAATTTTTCACACATTTTTTTACCAATCGAATAAGCATTGTCGGCATGAATTAAAGCAGACAAAGCATCTACTTGATTGGCGTTGAGAAGAATATCTACTTTCACTAACTTAGAAGCGCGCATGCCCAAAGGAGAATAATCAAAAGAGGCATAGCCTTTGGAAACCGTCTTTAGGCGATCATAAAAATCAAAGACAATTTCTGCTAAGGGCATTTCGAAAGAAAGCTCTACCCGCTCTGTGGTAAGGTAAGTCTGGTTGGTTATTTGCCCACGTTTTTCGATACAAAGCGACATTACATTTCCAACAAAATCTGCCTTGGTAATGATGGTGGCACGTATATATGGTTCTTCAACACGGTCCATTCCAGAAGGGTCGGGTAGGTCGGAAGGGTTGTTGACCAAAAGAATCTCATCGGGGTTTTTACGCGTATAGGCATGATAGGACACGTTGGGTACAGTGGTAATGACGGACATATTGAATTCGCGTTCTAAACGTTCCTGAATAATTTCTAGGTGTAGCATTCCCAAAAACCCACAACGGAAACCAAAACCCAACGCGGCAGAACTTTCAGGAGAAAAAACCAGGGAAGCATCGTTTAATTGGAGTTTTTCCATGGAGGCGCGAAGCTCTTCATAGTCTTCGGTGTCTACGGGATAAATCCCGGCAAAAACCATGGGCTTTACTTCTTCAAAGCCATCAATAGCATTTTGTGTTGGGTTTTCTGGAGAGGTAATGGTATCTCCCACCTTCACTTCTTTGGCTTCTTTTATGCCTGTAATGAGGTAGCCAACGTCTCCTGCAGAAATCTCTTTCCGAGGCATTTGTTTTAGCTTTAAGGTGCCAATTTCATCTGCAAAATAGGTTTTTTGCGTGGCGATAAATTGTATTTTTTGTCCTTTGCGAATACGACCGTTTAAAATTCTAAAATAAGTTTCTACACCACGGAAAGGATTGTAAACAGAGTCGAAAATTAAAGCCTGAAGAGGTTCGTCTGGACTTCCTTTTGGGGCAGGAATGCGATCAATAATTGCCGTCAGTATTTCTTCAATACCAAGGCCCGTTTTTGCTGAAGCAGGGATGACCTCCTCAGGACGACACCCCAGTAAATCAACGATATCGTCGGTTACTTCTTCTGGATTGGCAGAGGGAAGATCAACTTTATTTAAAACAGGAATAATCTCTAAATCGTTTTCAAGAGCGAGATAAAGGTTTGAAATGGTTTGCGCCTGTATGCTTTGGGCAGCATCCACAATGAGTAGTGCCCCCTCACAGGCTGCAATAGAACGAGAAACTTCATACGAAAAGTCTACGTGACCAGGGGTATCAATTAGGTTGAGAATATATTCTTCACCCTCGTGTACATATTCCATTTGTATCGCATGCGATTTAATGGTAATGCCCCGTTCGCGCTCCAAGTCCATGCTATCTAAAAGCTGATCTTGTTTTTCGCGTTCGGTGACCGATCCGGTAAAGTCGAGCAATCGATCGGCCAAGGTGCTTTTTCCGTGATCGATATGAGCAATGATGCAAAAATTTCTGATGTTTTTCATTCGGCGCCGTCTTTCTTAGCCTTGCAAATATAAGGCTTTGTGGGGAGGCTTTTTTGCTTATTTTTGTAAAAAATAAGTCAATGGTCAAAATTGGAAATATCGAGCTACCCACATTTCCGCTCTTGCTTGCTCCCATGGAGGATGTAAGCGACCCACCCTTTCGCGCTTTGTGTAAAGAGAATGGTGCAGATGTGGTATATACTGAGTTTATCTCCAGTGAAGGCCTTATTCGGGATGCAGCAAAAAGTGTACAAAAACTAGACATTTACGAAAAGGAGCGCCCAGTTGGGATACAGATTTTTGGCGCTAATATCGATTCGATGCTTCGTTCAGTGGAAATTGTTGAAGCTTCTAAGCCGGACATTATTGACATTAATTTTGGCTGCCCAGTAAAGAAAGTAGTGTGTAAAGGGGCAGGTGCAGGAATTCTCAAAGACATTCCGATGATGGTTAAATTGACCGAGGAAATGGTGAAGCACACTTCCTTACCCATCACGGTAAAAACGCGATTGGGCTGGGACCACGATTCGATCAAAATTGTTGAAGTTGCAGAACGATTACAGGATGTAGGTTGTGCAGCGATTTCTATTCATGGTCGAACGCGAGCGCAAATGTATAAGGGAGATGCCGACTGGGCACCCATTGCAGCAGTGAAAAACAACCCTCGCATGCACATTCCTGTTTTTGGAAATGGGGACGTTAATACACCTGAACGCGCGGTAGAAATGCGAGATCAATATGGCCTAGACGGCGCAATGATTGGTCGGGCAAGTATTGGAAACCCTTGGTTTTTTAATCAAGTTAAACACTTTATTAAAACAGGAACTCATCTTCCTTCCCCCACAATTAGTGAGCGAGCGGAAGCTGCTCGTCGTCACTTAGAAATGTCCATTGCCTGGAAAGGAGAAGTGTTGGGGGTTTTAGAAACCCGTCGTCATTATTCCAATTACTTTAAAGGAATTCCAAATTTCAAAGAATACCGCACACGCATGGTTACTTCCAACGCCTCCGAAGATGTCTTCGCTACTTTAGCAGACGTGAAGCGCGATTGGAGCGAGTATGTTATGGTTTAGTCTCCAATTACTTTTTTGTCCATCTTTCGGGTTGCCCAAAAAGCAGCACATGTCCCTAAGACAAAGACGGTACTGAAGACAATAAAAAAGTTGTTGAGTTCAAACTTCACCGGGTAAGCTAAACTCGTACCAGGAACAAACAAAAAAGGGAAGGCCTGTTGCAATAGAACCAAAAGAGCTCCGATTATTATTCCAATGCCGCCACCAACCCAACTAATCAATCCCCCTAAATAGAAAAAGACGGACTGAATTTCTTTGGGCAAGAGACCCATGGCAAACAAGATGTTGAGTTGTGGTTTTTTATCCAAAAACATCATGATAAGTGCCCCGACTACATTGAATAATGCGATGATAATGACTAGGCTAAAAATGAGGTAAACCGCAACATTTTCTGTGTTTAACATTTTGTATAAGGCTGCATTGAGCTGCGCCCTATTTCGCACAGCAACGGGTTGACGCAGTACAGCAGAGATTTGTTCTTCCATGGACACAAGGCTTTGTTGGCCATTTGTTTTTAGGTCGATGAAGGTATAGTCGTTTTCCCCACGCTGGAGGAGTCGACGTGCCAAACCGATTTTGGCAAAGAGGTATTTTTTATCAATTTCTTCATTGGCAAAATAGATGCCAGCAACCAAAGCTGTTTGATTGATAAAGGGGTTTTGCCCAAGGCGAGCACCCCCTTTTCGCTTAGGGGCTGTTAGGGTTAAAAAATCGGTGTAATCATATACGCCAAGACTGAGGGCGCGAGCAATTCCACCACCAATAACAACTTCATCAAAATCATTGATAAGCCAGTTGCCATTCACAATCAAGGAATCTATAGGAACAACGTCTTGGTAGTTGCTTTCTACCCCTTTGAGATAGGCTACATGGTTTTTATTGCGGAAGTTTAAAAACACTTTTTCTTCCAGTAAAGGTGTTGCTGCTTGAACAAACGATAGTTGGCGAAGGGCAGCGATTTGAAGAGCATCGACAAAAAGGATTTTTCCTTGAACGGCTTCAATTCGCACGTCAGGATCGAAGGAGTTTGAAAAGGAAAGCCCAAACTCTTTTAAGCCACTAAAGGCGCTTAGAACAATGAAAAGAGAGGCTGTGGCAACCAAAACCACGCCTATTGAGATAAGGTTGATGAGATTGACAATACTTTGTTTGCTTTTAGAAAAAAAGTAGCGTAAGGCAATAAAAAAGGGGACACGCACGGCTTACTTCTTTTTGCGTTTTGCCAATTTTTCTCGCTCGAGAATAGGATTTTCTGTTGCTTTTAGGGCAGCATCGATTCCTTCGATATAGTCCAACGAATCGTCGAGAAAGAACTGAAGTTCAGGAATGCGTCGTAATTCGTTTCTAAGCAGTTGTGCTAGATCGTGTTTAACTTGAAAAGCATTTGACTGAATGCCCTCGAGCCATTTGCCCGCCTCTTTAGAGGGGAAGAGGCTGAGGTAGATTTTAGCGACCGATAGATCGACGGTTACACTTACCTTCGTCACGGAGACCAACAAGTTGTTCACCCCTTCTTTACGAATCGCTCCTTGGAGCAATTGTGCAATTTCTTGTTGCAATAAGGCGGCTATTTTCTTTTGTCTTGGACTTTCCATGCTATGATTATTGGGTAAAATTAAGCATATTTGTTGGACTAATTTTTTTCAAATGCAAAAGCCTTTCTTTTTGTCGGTATTCTTTTTGTTGTTTTTCTCTTATCAACAGTTGCTGGCACAAGAAAACATCGCTGAGATTAGGGCCATTGTTTTTCAAAAAACCAATGCTTTGCGAAAAGCCAAGGGATTAGCTGCATTTAAGGGCCTAGATAGCCTAGACTTTTTGGCACAATATCACAGTGAGAATATGGTGACAAAAGCGTTCTATGATCACGTTGATCCAGAGGGCCTAAACCCCGTTACCCGAGCGAAAAAGCTAGGCATACAAGCTTGGCGAAGAAAAGGGAATCAACGTATCGGGATAGCCGAAAACATTGCTCAGGTGCCTTGGTTTGAAAACGTTATTGGCTGTGGAGATACACGTTCTGCTGAGGCTTTGGCAGAATGTATGGTGGAAGGATGGAAGAAAAGTCCTCCGCACTACAAAAACATTCTTGGCGACTATGAGTATTTAGGGGTTGGGATTGAGTTCGACAGCTTGGGGATGGGTTTTGGAACCCAAGTTTTTCGCTAGTCTTCGCGTTCCCATTTGTAGTCTCCATTGAGACGAAAGGTTCCAAGGTGTTCTTTATTCCAACTAGAGGGAGCAATTAGCGAAAGGAAATTCTCACCCTTTTCGCTAGCATATAAATGATAGCTTTCACCAACAATGGGTTCAAATTTAAACTTAGCAGAATACACCTGCTGAGTGTCTGCTGCCAGAGTAACAAATGATTTAATTTTATTTTGTAAATCAGTGAGTTCTGCTTGAAATTGTTTGGAAACCTTGTCCACGCCTTTTTTTTTGAAAGCATCAACATTGGGAATGGAAATGACGGGACTGCTGTTGCTGGTTGCATACGGGAGAAGTTTGGAGATGTATTCCTTACTTTCTTCATCCCAGGCGACCCCGTCTGGTTTTTTGGAGGATTTCATTTAGCGCTCTTTTTCACAAAAGTAAGGAGGAATTAAGGCAAAAGCAAGCTCTTTCAGCACGAACACTAGCGCATTACTTTTTCTTTTTCATTTCCCTGATGGCCGTATATCCCATTACAGCAAGTGCAAATAAAAAGCCGTATACCAATATGTTTGTTAAAAAGTAACCCATGGATCCGAAAATACAAAAAAATCAAGAAAACAAAAGAAATCATCAATATGAAAAAGATAGCGGGACAACAAAAAATAATAATGTAGTTTTGTGACGATAAAAGACATTCATGATTATAGTTTCCGCTCTCTTTGCCATCACCCTTGCAATGTTTATAATATGGCGTTCAAGCGATGGGTTTGAAGTAGCCTCAGGCTATTTGGGACGTAATTTAACCGATGGTGTTAGAGGGGCAACGATCAATGCGATTGGAAGTTCAATTCCCGAATTGTTTACTACACTTTTTAGTTTAATGCTTTTGGGGGATTTGGATAATTTTGCTTTTGGAATAGGGACTACCGCAGGTAGTGCTATTTTCAACGGGATGATCATCCCTGCGGTGGTTATTCTTGCGGTAATTGGATATGGAATAGCGCACAAAGTGAAGGTGTCAAAAAAAGTAATTCTTCGTGACGGTATAGGATTGATAATTGCTGAACTTATACTGATTTATATGGTTTCAGGCAACCACTTGAGCTGGATGCATGGATTAGGTTTGATGTTTACCTATGTGGTGTATGTAGCCTTTATGTTTTCGAACATGAAAAAGAAAGAAGAAGAAGAAGAAGAAGAACCTTTGTCCATGGAAGAAAAAAAAGAATACCCTGTTGGCCGAAAACCAACCGTTCTAAAATCCCTCCTTTTGCTGGACTTTGAGCAGGTGTTTATTCGGAAACAAATTAACACACTAAACGCATGGATACTGTTGCTTTTTTCCATGCTTGTTATTGGTTTGGCGTGCATCGTTTTAATTCATTCTTGTGAATTATTGTCAAGCGAAATGGGAATTGCACCCTACTTTATTGCCGTTGTTTTAGCTTCAGCAGCAACCAGTGTCCCAGACACAATTTTATCCTACCGAGATGCTGTTGCAGGGAACTATGACGATGCAGTAGCCAATGCGCTTGGGAGTAATATTTTTGACATCTGTTTTGCCCTAGGCTTTCCCCTCTTTGCTTATACGCTTTTCAATGGCCCCATCAGTATGACGCCAGAAACGGTTGCTAATGTGGCAGAATTGCAAGCAAGTTTGGTTCTTTTGACCATTACCGCCTTTTTGATTTATTACTTCAATACTGGCTTAGGAAAGGTTCACGCCTATATGCTTCTTGCCTTATACGTTTTATTCATCTCTTTTATTTTTGCCAAAGCATATGACTTTGAATGGGCCGTTCGCTTGGGAGAGCTGATCGCATCTTGGATTCCAAAAAGCGTTTAATGCGGTAAGCGTTTTTGAAGGAGGCCATAACAAAAAGTACCCAGTGTAGCCGCGGCGATTACCACAACAATGGGTAAAAAGCCAGCTCCTAACACAGTGAACATTGGTCCTGGACATGCTCCAGAAATGGCCCAGCCAAACCCAAAAAAGATTCCACCAAAAAGGTAACGTTTCCAACCACTTTCTTTGTTGGGAATGACAATGGGTTCTCCGTCTACGACAGAATTAACCTTGAACTTTTTAAGCAAAAAAGTGATTATTGCACCACAAAACAAGGCAGAACCAATGATGCCATACATGTGGAAAGCATTGAATTGAAACATTTCATAGATGCGAAACCACGAGGCCGCTTCTGATTTAAACATGGTGATACCAAAAAGAATTCCGATGGAGAAATAGAGTAGTGTTCGCATTATAATAAAATTGGAAGAATGAAATGGTTAACGATAAGTCCGCCTACAAAAAAGCCAATCACGGCAATGAGAGAGGGGAGTTGAAAATTACTGAGGCCAGAAATGGCATGTCCAGAGGTACATCCGCCAGCATAGCGAGCGCCAAAGCCCACGAAGAAACCTCCCAGACTCAAAAGAAAGATTGATTTTACAGAGCCAAAGGCATTTAGACCAAACAGTTTTTCGGGCATATAGCTTTGTCCTGCGTCGAGAATTCCCATTTCATTTAATTGTACAATGGTTGCTGGACTAATGGCTACAGCGGTAGAAGCGCTTAGGAAGTTAGCGGCAATAAAGCCCCCTAAAACAGCACCCGCTGCAACGACTAAATTCCAACGTTGCGCTTTCCAGTCGAACTGAAAAAAAGAAAGGTTTTTTCCTGCTCCCATTGCAGCGCAAAGTGTACGAAGGTTCGAAGACATACCAAAAGATTTTCCTGTCCAAAGAAGTAAAAAGAGGACAAAGGCAATCATGGGGCCGCTAAAATACCAGGGCCAGGGTTGTAATAAAAATTCAATCATGGTTTATAGTGTTGATGGACAGATATAGTCGGTTAATGAGGTTTTAGTTTCTTTAATTGCCTTAAAGCCGCCTTTCACGTCAATAAGATTATGAATGCCTCTTTTTTTCAAAAGTGATGCAGCGATTACAGAGCGATAACCTCCAGCACAATGGAGATAAAAACTTCCTTTTTCTGGAAACTCATTCAGGTGATCGTTTATAAATTCGAGGGATACATTGTTTGCTACCTCAACATGTTCAGACAGAAACTCACCTTCTTTTCGCACATCAAAAACGGGCAAGGGGTGTTCAGCCATTTCTTGGGCAAAGGTTTTGGCACTAATTCCGCTGATGGTATCAAAGTCTTTACCGTGTGCTTTCCAAGCCTCAAAACTACCGTCTAAATACCCAAGGGTTTGATCAAAGCCAACTCGAGACAAACGGGTGATGGTTTCTTCTTCTCGACCTTGAGGAGTGACCAACAAGATGGGTTGTTTTACGTCTGCAATGAGAGCGCCAACCCAAGGGGCAAAACCGCCATCTATTCCAATAAAGATGGATTGGGGAATGTGGCCATTCACAAAGTCGTCTTGATGACGCACATCCAACACAATTGCTCCCTCGCTATTGGCCATTTGTTCAAAGTCATCTGGAGTTAATGCATGTGTTCCGCGTTCAATTACTTGGCCAATGTCTTCATAACCACTTTTATTCATCTTTACATTTAGTGGGAAATAGGACGGAGGCGGAAGGAGACCGTCGGTTACTTCTGCGATGAATTCTTCTTTGGTCATGTCGTGGCGTAGAGCATAGTTCATTTTCTTTTGGTTACCGAGACTATCTAACGTTTCTTTCATCATATTTTTACCACAGGCAGAACCAGCGCCATGGGCAGGATATACGATGACATCATCGGCCAAGGGCATTATTTTGGTTCGCAGACTGTCAAAGAGCATACCGGCCAAATCTTCTTGTGTAATGCTTGAGGCTTTTTGGGCTAAGTCTGGTCGTCCAACATCTCCTAGAAAAAGAGTATCTCCACTAAAAATTGCGTGATCTTTACCGTTTTTATCACGCAGCAAATAGGTGGTACTTTCTAAAGTATGCCCGGGAGTGTGCAAGGCAATGATACTGATTTCCCCCAGCGGAAAAACCTGTTCATCTTTGGCAACAAGCACATCAAAGTCTGGGTTGGCATTGGGTCCGTAGACAATGGGTGCCCCCGTTTTTTTGGAAAGGGTAATGTGCCCACTCACAAAATCTGCATGAAAATGTGTTTCAAAAATATATTTTACTTGGGCCTTGTCGCGCGCAACACGATCCAAATAAGGCTGTACCTCTCTAAGAGGGTCAATGATGGCAACTTCTCCTTTGCTTTCAATGTAATATGCCCCTTGAGAGAGGCAACCGGTGTAAATTTGTTCGATGGTCATAATGAGTAAAATTTAATGATTATTTCGTTGTGTAGCGATTGATTTTTCGATTTCTGAAGGCGCTTTACCTTCAATGGCATTTAGGGCGGCTTCAAGCGACGAATAGGCGAAAACATGGGTGTAATCACCCAAAAGGCCAACGCTATAAAACTGATCTCTTATAGGGCCGCTTAGACCAGTCCAATAAAGGTTTGTCGTATTTTCTTTTAGCTCATCGGATAAAAGCGAGAGCATTTCTATTGCGCTAGCATCGATATAATTAATGGGCGCAGCAGCAAGAACCAAATGTTTGACCGGTTCTGTCTGGTTTTTTATTAAACGCGAAATTTGTTGCTTAAAATAGCGTTGGTTTCCAAAGAAAAGCTGCCCGTCAAAGCGAAGGATTAGGACATTAGGGAAGGTTGTTACATCTTTTGAAAAGCGATCAATATTTTTAAAATAATGGGTGTTTTTAATCCGTCCTAAAACGGCAATATGCGGACGCGTGTTTTGATACACCATATATAAAAGAGCGGCAAAGACTCCCAGAAGAATACCTTCTTTGATCCCCACAAAAAGGGTAATAAAAAAGGTAAACAAAAGGATATAAAATTCGGAGCGGTTGTTTTTCCATAGTTTTTTTGGGTAACTAAGGTCGATTAGCTTTCCGACGGCAACAAGGATGATCGCACCCAAGACAGCTGTGGGTAAATGATAGAAAAATGAGGTAAAAAAGAGGAGGGTTAATCCAACAATGGCAGCACTAAAAAGAGCGGCCACCCCCGTTTTTGCTCCAGCGTCGTGATTGACCGCTGTTCTTGAAAACCCACCCGTTGAGGGGTAGGCTTGGAACAAGCCACCAATGATATTTGCGCTTCCCAAGGCGATGAGTTCTTGATTAGGGTTGAGGTGGTTTGTTTTTTCCTTTTCTTCAATAGCCTTAGCTACAGAAATGGCTTCCATAAAGGCAATGAGCGCCAAGGTTAATGCCAAAGGGAAAAGGGCATAAACCTGAGACAAGTTGGCTTTTGGTAAAATAAATGTAGGTAGCCCTTCAGGAACTTCTTTAACGATATTAACCCCTAGGCTTTCCCAGTTGAATTGGGCCGCTATGAAAGTGGTTAGGAAGACCAAGAGTAGCGCTCCTGGGAGTTTAGGAAAATATTTTTTTGTGATCCACAAAAAAGAGACGCCTAGGGTGCTTATTAGGACACTCAATAAGTGAGCTTGGGGACCCATTTCGACTAAGAAGATAAAAAGGGTATGAAGTTTATTGCTCCTAGGAATGTCAATGCCCAGCAAGTGGTTTAGTTGGCTAAGCGCGATGATAATTGCTGCGGCTGAAGTAAATCCGCTGATGACAGGTTTTGAAAGAAAATTCACTAAAAAGCCCAATTTGAGCCCTCCTAATACAAGCTGTATGGCCCCCATAAAAAGAGCCAGAAAGGAGGCTAAGACAATGTATTCTGTTGGTGAAGAAATGGATAAAGCACCCAATCCAGCGGCAACCAATAATGAATCCATGGCTACTGGACCCACCGCCAATTGACGCGAGGTTCCCATGACGGCATATACAATTTGTGGGAAGAGGGCAGCATATAGACCATAGACCGGAGGTAAGCCCGCGATCATGGCATAGGCCATTCCCTGAGGAATCAACATAATTCCTACCGTGATACCCGCCGTGATGTCTCCTTTAAGGAAAGAAGAGGAGTAGGTTTTTAACCAGCCAAGGATCGGGAAATAGAGTTTTATGCTATTCATTATACAGCAAATGTACATTACTGCTTTGACACCCAGGGTAACCTAGGTTACACAAGCCCAATTAGCTCAATGGCATTGCGTTGTAAACTAATTTTTTGATTGTTTTCTAAACGCTTTAACAAGCGAGAAATGACCACTCGTGAACTGTGAAGTTCTTGTGCAATTGTTTGGTGAGTAATGTGAAGTATATTTTGTTTGGTAACCCGTTTTTTTTCGATGAGGTAATTCCATAGTCTTTTTTCCAGCTGTTCAAAGGCGAGACTGTCGAGGGTTTCTAGGAGCTCATCCATTCTTTTTTGATAGCTTTTGAATAAAAACTTGCGCCAAGAAGGATATTGATCGGACCAGTTTTCCATTACTGAAAGAGGAACAATGATAAGATCGGAAGGCATTTCAGTCACTGCACGGATTTTACTTTTCTGCTGTCCCAATTCCCAGGCAAAGGTCATTGTGCAGGATTCGCCTTCTTCCAAGTAATATAGCAAGAGTTCGTTTCCTTGGCTGTCTTCTCGAGAGATTCTTACGGCACCACTTAGCATTAAAGGAACCCCTTTAATGGTTTGGCCAATGTCCATCAATTCAACTTCAGCAGGCACAGAGCGAAAGGTACCCACTTGGGCGATTTCCTCTAAAAGCTCGGTTTCGAAGATGGCTCCAAAACGATTTTTTAATTCAATAATCACGGTAAAAAGGAATTTAGGTACTGGGTATAAAGGTACTTTTTTTTAAGCGGAAGTCTTTTTTTTCTTTTCCCAAAGCGCCTTAAATTCTGCATAAGACATTATTGAGCCCTTCCATTCTTTATAGCGAAGTAAAGAGCTTTCATCGCCTGTTTTAAGTTTTTCGAAAGCACAGTTCAACCACAACATCCGCTCATACTCTGTCATGCTGTCAAAGTTGAAATAGCGCAGGCGTGCACGGCAATCGTCTTGTGAAGGAGGAACAGGATGAACAAAAGTTAGGACAAAACTTAGGAAAAGAATTTTCATCTGAAAAAGAATTTGTTGTTCCCTAAAGATACAATATTGGTTTTAATTCAATGGGGCAGTCTTGATTTAGAAACAAAAAAAACGCCACTAAAATGATATAGTGATGTTGGTATTTAAAATTAGTTCGTTGAAAAGAAATTTATACTTCCTTCAAATACATTGTTTTATAAAGCACTGAGGGTATAAACCTTTTTGTTTGCGAGGTCTTCTCCTATAGAAATAGCGAATTCAGCAAAGGCAGGGTCTTGCATCATTGCAGCGATTTTTGACATATCTACATCAAATAAGTAAACAGCTACTTTATTGGGGTCTTCAACGTCTTGTAGGACAATTGTTCTAGAATCATCACAAAATCCTTCTCTGTTCTTTTTGTCTTTCATAAAGCCGTTATACCAGGTCTTATACCCTTTGGTTAAGGGAATAATTACGGCAAGGTCTACCAAAGCATTTTGATTTAAATCAGCGGTGTTGTACCATTCGCTTTGATGATAAATTTTGCCCTCGTCATTAAAAAATAAAACCGCATAGTAATCCATCATAACGGGTTTTTTGGTGACAGAATTTAATGATGCCCAAGTCCCATAAACCCTAACATCTCCATTGGGTTTTTGATTCTCATCTAAGCCAGCAAAATAGAGTTGTTTGGTTAAATTAATTTCTTCGTAGGCTGCATTAAAACCTTTCATGGCGTTGTGCCAGGTGTCAATGTCAAGAGAGTCAACTCCTGTAGGTGGTGGAGACCAGGTAAAGTCTTCTGTCACAAAAGTTTTCATTTCATCAAGATTTTCATCGGAAAAGGCCTTAAAAAACGCCTTCGTCGACTCAACGTTTTTCTCAAAATTCATCATTTCAGCAGAGTTCGAAGTGCAATTGACAAATAAAAAGGAGCAACAGATAATCGCAATAATTTTTTTCATTTTAATATAGTTTAGTTTGTTCTTCTAAGGTATAAAACTTTTCTTAGAATGAGGAGAGGAAATTAGAAGACTAGCATGGACTGAAAAAAGAGAAAGCAATGAGGATTATGAAGTAGTCCTGTTTCTAGCTAGTTGGGAGTATAATGATCGTCTAAATATCCCAAATAGGGCGGGCAGAGAGACTTTGATTTTTCAAAGCCTGTTCAATAAATAATGTTCAACAATTTTATTCAGTGACAGAAATATAGGTCATTTGAACAGAATCGATGAGGGTTACACTTTCAATTGCCGAAAGCAATATAGGATAGCTTACCTCTAATGAATTCTCAGTAGGCAGACTGGAAGGGGTTGCTGAGAGTGCATAAATGGTCATTATATAAGTATTTGTGCCAGGAGATGGACTACAAGGCGACGAATAGGAGATTTTAGCAAAGTCTTTATTTGGTCCCATAAACCAATCACCATCATCAGCACCGCCATAAGGAATCTCGGTGACTGAAGGATCAATATCCCAGAGTATAAGATAGTGATTAATTTCTGTTGCATTAATATTTGCGTGAATTGATATTGCAAGCGACCCTGTTCCTTCAGGAACATTTGCCCATGAAATAGGAATTGAATTTTCTACCCCATTAACTTTCGCTTCACACTTATAACTCTCTAAAATTGCCCCATTGGCATCAATGGCAATGCTAGAAAGCGAAAAATTAGAGTTTAAAGATGTAGCAGTATATCCACTAGATGTGTTGGTAGATGTAGTGCTGCTCGATGTGTCTGTTGTCTGAGAAACAGTAGAGGTGTCGTCGGTTGGAGTTGTTCCAGTATAAGGTAGATCAATGCAAAAACTTCTATTCGTGTAGGTTTCAACATTCTCAGTTGAGCCATCTGGGATTGCCCCGTTGGTTGGAAGATTGGAGGTTCCTCCATTCTCATCAACATGGATGTAGGTGTAATCACAGCTTGTAGGATCCCATGAATAATTGATGTAATATTTGGTTCCAGAGACAGTATATTCAAACGAAAACGCATTATCACCTGTTTGAGAAAACGCGGTTACTTCAGCTCCATCAACCGGGCCAAAACCATCGCTTGGTCGTACTGGCGAAGAAAAGGCCTGAGGAATTATTTGATCCTCTGGAGCAGTGCTTGTAGGGTCTATTGTTACTTCCCCCATCATTTTAGCAATAAAATAGGGAGCATCTGTTGAGGCATGATAACGGTAATTTCCATTCTCATCATAAAGGCCTAAAGCATCGTCTAAGGTTTTGTTTGTATATCCATATAAGGGGAAACCATCCAAGGCATAAGCAATTGGATTACCTTCTCCAACGAGTTCTTCAAGATGTGTTGGGGGTAGGTGGTAGTGGTAGTCATCTCCTCTTCCAAAATGCCCTCCCCAATTGTCTAACTCTCCAAGTAGATAACTGTCATTTCCCCTGTTGTTAAGTGAGTTAAATATTGGGATTCCATTTACAGCTACAGCTAAAGCACCTTTTCTTAGGCGCAAGCTAGTATCTAAGGGATTGTTTGATATTACGGGGTTTAACGGAATCGCCCAACTATTATCACCAGTATAGTTTTGTGGTATAGGGACTTGTTCTTGCCAGGAGGTAATTCCTACGGCCATATTATGTGCTGGCCATCCGTATGAAGCAATATAAAAGTACTCATCGTCTGCAGTAATAGACACATCAGTAAAGGCAGAAAAATGCGATTCAATAGTACTTAAAAGACTACTTGGATCTGGTGTAGTTGAAGTATTCGTTGAAGTGTCAGAGGTGGTGTTAGTGGTCGTATTCGTTGGTGTTTCACTACCTGCAGGGATAAATGTAACACTAATTGTTTTAGATTCATTTACAGTGAGTTCAATAGGGTTGTCAGTACTTGAAACAGAACCAGACCATCCTGTAAAAACCCATTCATTCAATGGATTAGCAGTTAATCTAATCACACTGCCTGAAGTGTATTCAGTGGTTGATTTCCCAGAGGATATAATTTCCTCAGAAACTGTTCCAGAACCTGTTATTGAAACAGTAAGAGGGTATTTTCTTTTTTCAAAATTAGCAGTAATTGTTTGATTTGAATCAACGGTAACTGATAGTGGGTTATCGGTTGAACCATTTGACCAATTGACAAAGACATATTCAGAATTTGGCGTTGCTGTAATTGAAACAGAATTACCTTGAGTGTAAGATCCACCAGGGGAACTAACAGTTCCACCAACTCCTGATGTTATCGTTAAAGTGAAACGAATAACCGGATCCACTGTTGGAGTATTATCGGTTTCAAGAGGAGTTGCATCTTCTGTTGAACAGGTGATGAAAAACAAAAAGGTAATGGATAACAATGAAGGAAAAAGAAAGTTTTTTTTGTTTGAACGCCTAAAGTAAAGGGTAAAAGAAAGCAATGTAAGTAACAGTAGAACGATGCCTATACTGGCATTGAACTTGGAAATTTTAAGTACGGGAGCCTTTGTTTTTAATCTTAGTATGGGCTTTGCTAAGTTGGCATTTATATGAGCGGTTAACTCATGTCTTTTTAAGATCAAGAGTTGATCTTCAATGGAAAAATCAGTTATTGGATATTGAGAAATCTTCCCAGAAGACAGATTTTGAAGCAAGACTATTCCGTTCTCAAAAGCAATGTAATCGGCTTTAAAAGAGCGGTTATCTTCCATTAATCGCCAAAGATGTGCGTGTTCTTGAGAATGAGTTCCTGAATGAGCATAAACAAATCCGTTTATGGTTAATAAGAAAAAATAGAGGAGAGAAAACGAGAGTGATTTTTTTGTCTTCATTTACATAATTTAGTAAGTAAAGATACTTGTTATTTTTTAATTTATGTTTTTTTAAACAAGCATAGTGCAGTGGTCATAACCTCTAGATCTAGTAAGGAAGCGAATAGGGAGAAAGTTGACTTTTATTTTGGTGTTATCACGGAGAATTTAATATGGATCAACCGCTATCGGGCAAGCGAATATTTAAAGGAGAACAACTTTCGTTTGAAAAAGGGTGGAGAAACCATAGGGGAAAAGATTGAACATCTCTTTTGGTGAGCATATTGTTGTTGATTTGATTGGCGATCAACAGATCGGATTCAAGACCATCAATTGACAGCTATATGACTAAACGGACAGCGCTCATTAAGGCTAAGTTATAAGAAGCAATAGACGGTGTTTGGTCGACCGAGAACAGACAGGCAAAATATTTCATTGATATTATCAAATTTGGTTTAAATTTGCATGGTACAACAAGGAAACGATTACAGCTGTACTTTTGTCAAGATTGTGATTCTTGGCTTTGATTAATGCAACCAACCATTAATAACCGCTGTAATGTCCTATATATAGTACCAATGGTCCTATAGCTCAGTTGGTTAGAGTAGCTGACTCATAATCAGTTGGTCCCTGGTTCGAGCCCAGGTGGGACCACCAACAGAAAACCTCAACTTGTTGATTTACAACTTGTTGGGGTTTTGTTTTTACACAAAAACCCCTTTGGGGTACTATATGGGGTACTAAAATTCAGGAATTTTTCGTATATTAGAAAGAGTTAATGGACTGATTAATGGGGCTTTATTACAGATTGGACTATAAAAACAATAAGAATCACCTTAATCAAAAGGATTCTGTTCCCATCATTATTGATTATTACTACAAGGGAAAGAGAACTAAGGTTAGCACAGGGGTTGTTTGTCAAATTAAAGATTGGGACGATAATTGGAGAAAGAAAACTTCAAAAGACCCTATAAAATCTTCTGACAAAGATTATCGAGATAAAAACTTGCTGATTAAAAATAAGTTAGATGAAATTAATGGAATAGTCCTTACCATTAAAAAACAAGACAAAGAACCCTTAGTAGAACTTGTAAGAAGTTATCTAAGAAAGGATAAAAGAACCAAAGAGGTTGTTAGTAGAAAGGAGATTCATTTTTTACCCATGCTTACAGAATATGAAAAGTGGATTAATTCAACTTCCTACAATAACAGAACCTCAACTAAGAGAAGCACAAATACAAGTATCAAACAAATACGAGAATATACCTCAGAGTATCAAACCAAAAACAATGTATTATTATTTCCTGAGGATTTGGATAGTGACTGGGTATATGGATTTTGTAGGTGGAGTTATGATAGAAAAGGTTTAAGACCCTCCACGATTAGAAAGAGATTGAAAGCTCTTACAAGATTTTCAAACTGGAGTAATGAAAAGTATGGAACCAATTTTAGTATAAAGAAACCAGATGGTATTGTACTTAGTGATGGAGGAGGAGAAGTAATCTTTTTCAAAAGGGATGAGGTACTCAAACTATACAATTATGATAAGTACTCTATTCAAAACCCGAATCACACAGAAGTACTTCAAAAGGAAAGGAGACTAACCTATATTGATGATTCTTGGGTTGATACTGATAACAAAAGGTGGTCCTCTACTTATACCTCTTTTGAGGTGTATAAAGACATGTTGATTTTTCTTTGTAATGTAGGGTGTAGGTTCGGAGATATGGTTAAAATGAAGATTGGAGATTTTGATTACGATACAGAAGAGATTAATGGAAAAAGATTAGGGTACTTTTCATTTTTCATGGAAAAGATTAAAATTCAAAAGGAACCTGTACGAGTTAGGATTAACAGAATGACTTTTGAAATTTGGAAGAAGTATTCAAAGAATAAAAATGCACATAACTATCTTTTTCCAAGGACAAAGTTCGGAAATGCAATTTCCAATCAGAAATACAACAGTTATATAAAAGAAATCTGTAAACATATTGGTCTTGATAGAGGGGTAAGAGTTAGAGATTGGGATTTAAATGGAAAAGAGGAGAACACAAGTTTTAT
>CAJQKN010000138.1 GCA_905478905.1 uncultured Flavobacteriaceae bacterium
GAATCTTCTTATTTTTAAGCTCATGATAAAAGTAAACCTAATTGGTGCGGGAAATGTAGGGTTTCATCTTCATGCTGTATTACAAAACGCAGCCGATGTTCAACTGCTGCAATGGTATAATCGGACAAAAGATAGCATGGCTAAGCATGCCAGTAATACCAATATTACGGACAATATTACTGATCTACAAGAAGCTGATATCTATCTAATCTGTGTTTCTGATGATCAAATTGAAAAGTTAGGGGCAAATTTGGGGAAACGAAAAGGGATTGTAGCTCATACAGCTGGAAGCGTTCCTTTAGAAGCACTAAAAGCGCATGAAAACCATGGTGTGTTTTATCCGCTTCAAACTTTTTCAAAACAAAAAGAGGTTGATTTCCATACTATTCCTTTGTGTTTGGAAGCAAACAATCTTTATAGCTTAAAACTACTTCAACAACTTGCAGCCCACATTGGTGGACCCATACATACAATTGATTCAGTACAGCGAAAAGCCTTGCATATTGCTGCTGTTTTTGTAAACAACTTCAGCAATCATTTATACGCCATTGGGGAAGCTTTATGTCAAGAACACCATGTACCCTTCTCTATCTTGCAACCATTAATTGCTGAAACAGCGGATAAAATCAAAAACCTCTCTCCGCTTGAAGCACAAACAGGGCCTGCCCTTAGAAAGGACAATACCACCATCGAAAATCACTTATTGCTTTTAACCCAAGAAGCACATAAAAAAATATATTCTTTACTAACAGCATCGATTCAACATCAACATGAATAAAAAAAATTACAAAGAAATTCTCCCGCAGATCACCACCTTTATCTTTGATGTAGATGGAGTCTTAACCAACGGGAAAGTTATGATTACCTCAACAGGAGAAATGTACCGAGAAATGGACACCAAAGATGGTTATGCGCTGAAATGCGCACTAGACCAAGGTTTTAAAGTTTGTATTATTTCTGGAGGTACAAATGAGGGGGTTCGTGATCGTTTAAAGGCCTTAGGCATTTTTGATATTTATCTAGGTGCCCACCACAAACTAGCTCCTTATCAAGAACTATTAGATAATTATGATTTATCTCCCGACGAGATCCTGTACATGGGCGATGATGTGCCAGACATACCCGTCATGGAGCAAGTTGCCCTTGGTGTTTGCCCTAATGATGCTGTGATTGATGTAAAGAATATGGCTGATTATGTTTCCCATAAAAAAGGAGGTGAGGGTTGTGTGCGTGACATCATTGAACAAACCCTCCGTGTACAAGGAAAATGGATCACTACACTTGGCGCCAAAAATGACTAATCTATTTCCTTCAACCGACATCATCTTGGCCTCTAATTCGCCGAGAAGACAACAATTCCTAAAAGACATTGGTCTCTCGTTTCGCGTACAAACTTTTGAGGTAGACGAAATTTTCCCAGCTCGCCTTAAAGGAGTAGAGATTCCTGATTATTTGGTTCAACTAAAAGCAAGTTCTTTTGTCAACCTTAAACCAAACCAATTGGTTATTACAGCCGATACAATTGTTTGGAGCAATGAATGTTATCTCGGAAAACCAAAAGACAAGGCTGAAGCCCAAAAAATGTTAGGTCAATTATCGGGTAGCTCTCACGAAGTAATTACCTCTGTAGCCTTTACACAGGCGCATCAGCAAACCATTATTAACGAAACTAGTACCGTTTTTTTTAAAACATTGGATAGCGCGGAAATTGATTTTTATATTGATACTTACCAACCCTATGACAAGGCTGGTGCCTATGGTATTCAAGAGTGGATTGGTACCATTGGAATTGAAAAAATTGTGGGCAGCTACAGTAATATTGTTGGCTTGCCTGTGGCACAAGTTTTAACTACCTTGAAAAAAATTCTTTTGACATGAAAAAGCTCCTACTCTTAAGTCTTCTTGTTTGCGCACCTCTTGTTCAAGCGCAACTTTCCCAAAGGTTTAAAAACCATTGGTTTGATGGAAATGCTGAGATCAGCTCCTATGAACTAACCCAATCGCGCTATGGACAGCAACGCAAAGGAAAAGCAGTGTTGATTTTTGTTACTGAAGATTTCTTGGCAATAGAACAGGTAAAAGCCAATAAAAAATCTAAAACAACTATTCCAGTTATCAAGTCCAATCGCACCAAAACCTATTTGACAGGAATTTACCCCTATTCCATTATGAGTAGTTCATTTAATTCATTGCGAAAAAAACACCCTTTAATAAAAAGTGTGACCTCTATCCAAGAGTGGTGCGGGCAAAGTTATTTGCAATTAAATGCCAAAGAAAAAGAGCTAAACTATACCTCCCATTCTTATTTTGAAGGAGAAGCAGATCAACAAATGAATTTAGAAAAGGCAATGTCAGAAGATGCCCTTTGGAATCTATTACGCTTCGATCCACAACAATTGCCTATTGGTGCCTTTAAACTATATCCCTCCCTTGAAATGGTTCGCTTGAATCATATTAACATGGAAATAACAGAAGCTATTGGCGAAATGAAAACAGGAGAATATATCCTAAACATTCCTTCTATGGGACGAAGTCTTCGCATTCAATTTGACCCGGAATTTCCTTATACCATAGAAGGATGGACAGAAACCTATGCCAATAAAGGAGAAAACTATCGTTCAACTGCCAAACGCATTCACACCGAACGTCGTCAATATTGGGCTGAAAACGACAAGCGCTTTGAATCACTCAGAATACCCTTTAAACTCGATTAATTATGGGGAAAAATCTTATTCGCTTTAGCTTTGTAATTTGTTCCCTACTCTCTTTAAAGGCTCAAGACTCAGGAACCCTATACCGTGGATTAGAAAAACTTAATTTTCTAGGATCCATGCTCTACGTTGCAGCTCATCCAGACGATGAAAACACCGCACTTATTTCCCATTTCTCCAATCATATACATGCGCATTCTGCCTACCTTTCCATGACCCGTGGCGATGGGGGACAAAATCTAATTGGAACAGAATTACGCGGATTGTTAGGGGTTATTCGTACCAATGAATTATTACAAGCAAGAAAAATAGACGGCGGTAATCAGTATTTTACTTCTGCCATTGATTTTGGCTATTCGAAACATCCCAAAGAAACCCTAAAAATTTGGGATAAGGAACAAATCTTAGGCGAAGTAATTGGTCGTATAAGAGCATTTCAACCCGATATTATCATCCATCGTTTTGACCATAGATCGGCAGGAACCACCCATGGTCATCACACCTCCTCTGCCCTTTTAAGCCATGAAGCTTTTTCGTTGACCAATGATACCACTAGTTATCCAAAACAATTGGAACAACTAAATCCATGGCAGGTAAAACGTCAATTTTTCAATACTTCGTGGTGGTTTTATGGAAGTCGTGAACGCTTTGAAAAAGCCGATAAAACAAATTTAATTTCCCTCGAAATCGGGAATTATGATCCTTTACGTGGAATTTCCAACAGTGAAATATCTGCCGCCAGCAGAAGTTCCCATAAATCGCAAGGCTTTGGGAGTTCTCCTTCCCTGGGAAATCGAACCGAATACATTGAGCTAATTCAAGGAGATCGACCCAAAAATAACGATCCTTTTGATGGAATAAACACCACTTGGTCCAGGCTTAAAAATGGAGAAAAAATTGG
>CAJQKN010000139.1 GCA_905478905.1 uncultured Flavobacteriaceae bacterium
ACATCAAATTTACGATTTAAAGCGTAACAAGGCATTTGTTTGGGTAATTTTTAGCCTTTTTGTTTTAAGATTTAATATTTTAGGGTTAACTGTCAATAACACAATATTGATGAATTGTAAAGAGGGCTCGATGTGGGTAATTTTTGACGCCTATGAAACATATATAATATCTCAAAAAAAGGACGCTTCTCGCTGATTAGTAAAAAAGAGTTTCATTTATAAGCTGTATATTTTCTTTTCATAATACTTCCATTGAAGATAGTTTAAATGCAATTCTCTTTTTTTAACTTTGTAAAAAATTGAAACATGGAACCCATCCGTATGGTAGACCTCAAAGGTCAGTATACATTCATTGAGCCAGAGGTAAGAAAAGCATTGGATGAAGTCTTGAATACGACCTCCTTTATTAATGGTCCTGCCGTAAAAGATTTTCAGGCAGATTTGGAAAAGTACCTAGACGTTAAACATGTAATTCCCTGCGCAAATGGAACTGATGCGCTACAAATTGCTTTGATGGGGCTTAAGCTTCAACCCGGGGATGAAGTTATAACCGCTGATTTTACTTTTGCAGCTACTGTGGAGGTAATCTCACTTTTGCAATTAGTTCCTGTTTTGGTCGATGTTGATGCCAAAAGCTTTAATATTGATCCAATTGCCGTTGAGGCTGCCATTACACCAAAAACAAAAGCAATTATTCCTGTTCATCTATTTGGTCAAGCAGCCGATATGGATGCCATCAATGCGATTGCTGAAAAGCATGATCTTTATGTTATTGAGGATAATGCCCAGGGTATTGGATCTACTTATACACATGCAAATGGAAAAACAGCAAAAACAGGAACCCTAGGGCATGTGGCTGCTACCTCTTTTTTCCCTTCTAAAAATTTAGGCGCTTATGGTGACGGTGGAGCAATTTTCACCAACGATGATGAGCTTGCACACTTCATTCGAGGCATTGTAAATCACGGAATGTATGAGCGTTATTATCACGATGTAGTGGGGGTGAATTCTCGTTTGGATACTATGCAAGCTGCTGTGTTAAAAATTAAACTACAATACCTAGATTTTTACAACGAAAGAAGAAAAGAAGCGGCAATCCGCTATACCTCTTTATTGAAAGACCATCCGAATATCCTCACACCCCATCGTGATGCAGATTGCTCTTCGCATGTGTTTCACCAATATACCCTCCGTATCATAAATCATGACCGAGATGGTTTGGTAAAGTTTCTGAATGAAAATGAAATTCCCTGTGGTGTATACTATCCGGTTCCTTTGCACAGCCAAAAGGCCTATGCAGATCCGGGTGTAGACGAAAGTCGTTTTCCTGTCACCAACCAATTGGTCAAAGAAGTCATATCTCTGCCCATGCACTCAGAATTAAGTGAGGAGCAGGTTTTATTTATAAGCAATAAAGTGTTGGAGTACTTAGGCTAATTCACCAAGAAATCGATCGCTTTCTCCAAGACTTCCGGAACCCGTAGAATTTTGTAGTGTCCACTGCCTTCAATTTCAATCAATTTGGCCACGGACCATTTTTCAGCCACCTCTTTAGATTTTTCAAAGGGAAGAACCCGATCATTTTTGTCATGTAGAAGTAATGCTTTTTGGATACTTGCTTTTTGGGCATAGTCTTCAACATTTACTTCGTCTACTTTAACATCATGAGAGGCCTCTATTTTATTTATCAACCGATCAACGATCGAATTTGGGAGTCCAATTTGCGCTGTTATTTCTTCTAGTCGTTCTCTAAATTTATTGGGTACAGTAAAACCAACATACCGATCGATCTTAATTTCTGGATGAGACCCCAGGGCAATGAGGGAAGCAACACTACCAAAAGAATGACTCACTACTTGGGTGATATTGAATTTCCGCAGCAATGTTTCGACAAGATTAGTGAATTCAAAAGAGTTGGTAGGCCCTTTGCTACTTGCGCCATGCGAAGGACCATCAAAGGCATGAACCGTATAATTGTGCTGAATTAAGCGCTGAATTAAATCGGCAAAGTTCCCTGCATGCCCTTCCCAGCCGTGAACAAGTAAGATGTGTTTTTCACCATTTCCCCATTTATACAACTGAATATTGAAGTCTATGTAAGCGAAGTTTTCCTTCTGGGCTTTTTCCAATTGATCCTTTTCATGTGAACGAATCTTATACAGCATTGGCGTTGTTAAAAATGCAAATGCCTTACGGACAAAATAATTCGGAAATAGAGAGGCGAGTAGCCAACGTATTTTTTTCTTCAAAGTTGTACACTAGTAATTTGTTGCAAACATACATTAGAAATAGTTATCTTCAACCTAGAAAATTTAATGATGAAAAAAATAAGCACATTCCTATTATTCTTTTTTACACTCTCTATTACTGCGCAAACAACATATCTGCATTGTGGTCAAGTCTTTGACAGTAAAACTGGGAAGATTAAAAATGAACTCACCATAATTGTTGAAGGACAAAAAATAGCAAAAGTGGAAAAGGGCTACATAGCTCCCCCCATTGGTGCTACTGTCGTGGATTTAAAAAACAAAACAGTTTATCCGGGTTTTATCGATATGCATGTGCATATAGAATCGGAATCCAACCCGAAGACTTATTTGAAGAAGTATCAACTCAATCCTGCAGATATTGCCTATGATGCAGCCGTTTATGCCGAACGTTCTTTGATGGCTGGTTTTACAGCTTTGCGTGACTTGGGTGGTTCTGGGGTCAATATTGCTTTGCGCAATGCCATAGAGAACGGTAAAGTTCCAGGCTCACGTATTTTTACAGCGGGAAAAACCCTGTCTTCTACGGGTGGTCATGGAGACCCAACCAATGGAAATAAAGGAACTATTCAAGGAGATCCTGGACCAAAAGAAGGGGTAGTGAACTCTCCAGCTGATGCGCGAAAAGCAGTTCGTCAACGCTATAAAAATGGCGCAGATTGGATTAAGATTACAGCCACTGGAGGGGTCTTAAGTGTTGCCAAAAGTGGTGAAAATCCACAATTTACAGCAGAAGAAATCTTGTCCATTACATCTACAGCTAAGGACTATGGGATGCAGGTGGCAGCTCATGCACACGGAGACGAGGGCATGTATCGCGCAGTAGCAAACGGTGTCAAAACAATTGAACATGGTACCTTGATGAGTAAAAGGACAATGGAATTAATGATTGAAAAGCAATCTTACCTAGTGCCGACAATAACCGCAGGGAAGCAGGTGGTAGAGAAGGCTAAAGTCCCCGGTTATTTTCCCGACATCATTGTACCGAAAGCACTTAGCGTAGGGCCCAAGATACAGGCCACATTTAAAAAAGCATATGCTCTAGGAGTTCCCATTGCTT